>NZ_RAVW01000280.1 GCF_003611585.1 Corallococcus exercitus
GACGACGGCCTCGCCCATGCGGGCCTGCTGCGCGCGGTAGTCCTCCACGCGGAGGTCATACGGCAACAGGGTGTAGGCCGCGCTCGCGCCCCGGAACGCCTCCGTGAGGAAGCCCGCGTCGCTGGAGTCCCCGACACACACCTCCGCGCCAGCGCGGGCCAGGGCGGCCAGCGACGCCTCCGAACGTCCAATGGCGCGCACCTGCTCGCCCGCGCGCAGCAAACCCTCCACGACCCTTCTGCCGGTGCGACCGGTGGCGCCCATGACGACAATCATTCCGCGAACTCCCTCTGAACGGGTGATGTGCATGCCGTCCAATATCCGCGCGACGCGGCGGGCTCTCAATGACAGCAGGTCCAGGATTCATGCTCGAACGTCCAGGCCGCTGGACGCTGCGCGCCCACGTCCCCCAGACTCACCGGCATGGATGAACGGGACGTCTGGCGCTCGGTGGATCCGCTCGGCGAAGCGCTGCACCTCTTGCGCATGCGCGGGGCGTTCTGCTGCAGCTCGGAGTTCACCGCGCCCTGGGGGCTCGCGCTGCCGGCGATCCCCGAGTGCATGATGTTCCACGTCGTGACGTCGGGTCAGGGCTGGCTCGAGGTCGAGGGCCGCGACCGCGTCCTGCTGAAGGCCGGAGACCTCGCGTTGGTGCGTCAGGGACTCCGCCACACGCTGCTGAGCGAGCCCGGCACCTCCGCCGCCCCGCTGTTCGACCTGCCGCGAGAGATCCTCAGCGACCGCTATGAGGTCCTCCGCCACGGCGGTGCTGGCGCCATGACGAAGATGGTCTGCGGCGCGGTCCGCTTCGACCACCCGACGGCGCGCCACTTCGTCGGCCTGCTGCCGGAGGTCATCCACGTCGCCGCCGCCCACACGCCGGACCCCGAGTGGTTGCACGGCACGCTCCGCTTCATGGCGGCGGAAGCCGAGGCGCTGCGGCCCGGGGGAGAGACGGTCGTCACGCGGCTGGCGGACATCCTGGTCATCCAGACCCTCCGCGCCTGGCTGGCGAACGCACCGGAGGCCCGCACGGGCTGGCTCGGCGCGCTCCAGGATCCGCAGGTGGGACGCGCCCTGGTGCTCATCCACCGCGACCCCGCGCGCGACTGGACGCTGGCGGCGCTGGCGAAGGAGGCCGCGATGTCACGCTCCGCCTTCGCGGCGCGCTTCACCCAGCGCGTCGGGATGCCGGCGATGCAGTACCTGGTGCACTGGCGCATGCAGGTCGCCGCGTCACTGCTGCGGGAGGAGGACGCGGGGCTCGCGGACGTGGCCAGCCGCCTGGGCTACCAGTCCGAGGCCGCCTTCAGCCGGGCGTTCAAGCGCTGTCTCGGCGTCGCTCCCGGCACGTTCCGCCGCGACGCGGAGCTTCGCGGGGGAGCCAGCTGAGGCGGTCCGGAGCGTTTTGACACCGGAAGCACTTCGTGTCATAACGTTCCACATGCCAGCCGCAATGACCGAGGAAGAGGTCGCGGAGCGCCGCTCGAAGGTCCTGCACGCCGCACGGTGGTGCTTCCTGAACTTCGGCTTCGCGAAGACGTCGTTCGAGGACGTCGCGAAGCGCGCGAACATCTCTCGGACGCTGCTCTACCGGATCTTCAAGGACAAGGAAGACCTCTACACGGCGGTCTTCACGCACTGGCTGCTGTCGCGGCATCCGGAAGCGAAGCAGGCCGCCGCCGGCCCGGGCAGCCCCTACGAGCGCCTGATCAACGTCTGCAGGTTGCTGGTGCTCGAACCCTGGTCCGACATGGTCGCGGCCCCGATGGGGGCTGAGTTCCATGACGTCTGCGAGCGGCTGGACCCCGACATCGAGGCGCGCCACCGCAAGGTCGCGCTCCAGTGCGTAACGGCCATCCTGGGGGATGCGGAGCGGGCGGAGGTCTTCCTGCTCTCGTTCGATGGCCTCCTCGCGGATCAACCCACGGCGGCGGTGCTCGAACGGCGCCTGCGCATCCTCGCGGAGCGTTTCGTTCCGCCCACGAAAGAGAAGGGACGACGCCCATGAAGCTCATCCTCCTTGGCGCATCCGGCATGGTTGGAGAAGGGGCCCTGCGCGAAGCACTCGCTGCCCCCGAGGTCGAGTCCGTGCTGAGCATCGGGCGCCGCCCGTGCGGCGTCGAACATCCCAAGCTGCGTGAGTTGCTCTTGTCGGACCTCTTCGACTTCGCGGCCGTGGAGGACCAGCTTGTCGGCTACGACGGCTGTATCTGGGCCGTGGGCATCAGCTCGATCGGGCTCGATGAGGCGGCCTACGCCAGGGTGACCGAGGAGCTGACGCTCGTCTGGGCCCGCGCCCTCCTGCGTCTCAATCCCAGCTTCTCCTTCTGCTACTGCTCCGCGGCCGGCGCCGGCGGAAGCTCGATGTGGGCCCGCGTGAGGCAGCGCGTCGAGGGTGCGCTCCAGTCCATGCCGTTCCGGCATGCCGGCGCCGTCAGACCCGGCTTCATCCGGCCTGGACCCGGCATCAAGAGCCGCGTGTGGCTCTATCAGGCCGGGCTCGTCCTGTTGAGGCCGGCGTTTCCGCTCATCATGCGACTCTTCCCGTCCGTGGCCACGACGTCGGAGCGGCTTGGGCGAGCCATGCTGCGCGTCGTCGAAGGGCGGGCCGACCGGTTCATCCTCGAGTCCGCGGACATCAACCGCGTCGGAGCCCAGGCGTGATGACACCGCGCATGGCGCGGTATGCGAGGCTCGGGGCGGTCGCGCTGGTGTTCGTCATGTTCGGGCTCGCCTGGCACCTGGGCATCTTCACGCAGGCCGCCGACCCGAAGACCCTCGCCCGGACGCTCGTCGCGATGGGGGCGTGGGGATATCTCGCGTTCGTGGTGGCCTATACGGTCCTGCAGCCGTTCGGCGTCCCCGGGACGGTCTTCATCGTCGCGGCGCCGCTGATCTGGCCCTGGCAGACGGCGTTCGTGCTCTCGATGGTCGGGACGATGTCCGCCAGCGTCGTCGGCTTCTCGTTCGCGCGCTTCGTCGCGAAGGACTGGGTTTCGGCGCGCATCCCGGCGCGGCTGCGCAAGTACGACGATGCGCTCGAGCGGAACGCCTTCCAGACCGTCTTCCTGCTGCGTCTGCTTCTCTGGATGCCGCAGGTGCTGCACTCCTTCCTGGGCGTATCGAAGGTGGGGTTCTGGACCCACTTCTGGGGTTCGCTGCTGGGCTACGTCCCGCCGCTCCTGTTCGTCAGCTATCTCGGCGGAGAGATGTTCGATGCTTCGGGGAAGATGCTGCCCGCGGCGTGGCCCATCCTCGCGGGCCTGCTCATCGCGTCGCTGCTCGTGGTCGTGCTCGTCCGGGTCCGCGAGCGGTGTCGCCAGGCCGGCCAGGCGCCTCGGTGTGGAGCAGCATCGCCGTGGATGCACCCGCGCGAAGGCTCTACGTCACCACGGGAGACCCCGTAGGACAGCCCCTGTCCGAGGTTCCCAACGCACAGTCCCTGCTGGAGCTGGACGCCGACACGCTGGCGGTGCTCGGACACTGGCAGAACCCGGGGCCGGGACCGGAGGCAAACAGTGACTTTGGCGCCTCCCCCACCCTGTTCACCGCCGCCGATGGCACGCACCTGGTGGGCTCCGCGAACTTGGAAGCACATCACACCAGGATATGTCTTTGCAGGCATGCCCGCCCTGGAGCTGTTGAACGCCCAGATGGGAGCGGTGCTCAAGCGCTTCGAAATCGCGGGCCCCACGTATGCCGCGCCCACGGTGGGGCGCGGACGCATCCTCGTGCATCCCTACTCGGGCCAGCTGCGCGCCTTCTCCATCCCAGCGCCGTGAGGAAACCCGGGGCTGTTATTTGGACTCAACCCGCCCGAGCGGCTGGGCCGCGCCCGTCAGCGCGTCCTGGGCTTCCTGCCAGGCGGAGTCTCCGGGATGGAGCGCGGTGCGGAGATAGGCCCAGGTGAGGCGCTGGACGGCGGCCACGCGCTCCGGGTTCTCGTCCGTGGTCTCGGCGACGTCATAGCCAGAGACTCCGCCCAGCCCGTGCTCCGCGTCGAACAGGGTGACCAGGGACTTGGGGCCTGGTGAGAGGAAGTACGGATCCGCATGCCAGGAGGGGCCCGCGACCGTCAGGTGGGAAGAGTGGTCCTTGTCGCCAGCGACCACGAGCGCGGGCGTCGTCATCCGGGAGAAGTCGGTGGTCGAGAAGAAGGGGTAGTTCTCGGCCGCGAACTTGCTGAGGGCGTCCCCTCCCCTGCCGGGCGCTGCGAGCACCACGCCTGCCTTGATGCGCGGCTCGTAGAGGTTCACCTCCGTTCCGTGGGAGTCCTTGTACCGCGCGCCAAGCAGCAGGCTCGCGGTATGCCCACCCATGGAGTGCCCCATGACGGCCACCCTGCTCCGGTCCAGGCGTCCGGCGAGCCCGACGACGGCGCGCTCGATGACCTCCAACTGGTCGAGGATGCGCGACATGTCCTGGGCCCGCGAGTGCGAGAACAGGGGCGCATCCGGAGCATCAGGCCCCAGGCTGAGCGTCTTGGAGTCGAGGTGCGTGGGCTGGATGACGACGAAGCCATGTGCCGCGAAGTGGTTGGCGAGCGGGGCGTAGCCGTTCAAGGACGAGAGGTGGTTGGAGCGTCCGTGGCCGTGGGACAGCAGGAGGATGGGCAGGTTGCTTCCAGTCACGGGCGCGGAGACACGCACCTGGAGGTCGACGGCGCGGCCGGGAGCAGGCAGCACGATGGGGCTGAGGGAGAGAACGGAGGTGGGAGTCGGCTTGCTCATGATTGCCTTCGTACCTCCCGACGCTTTTCTACGATTGGAAGGACCGGACATTTTCCCGCTCCTTCCCTGCCCGATTGAACGACCGCGAAGGACGCGCGAGAGTGCGAGGATGCCGCGCACGATGGTTCCCGCCGCCCCGACATTCTCGCTCTCCCGCTTCGTCGAGGACGTTCACACGCTCGTGCCCATCGAGGGAAACGCACGTCACGAACGGCTGCCCGACGGAAGGACGACGCTTGTCTTTCGAGTGCTCGAAGAGGGCCGCAGAGGCGATCTCTGCGTCGTGGGCCCGCGAACCCAGGCGCTGTTCAAGAACGCCCCCGACATCGTGCGGGCGGTCATCCTTCAGTTCAAGCCGGGCTGGGCGGTGCCACTCTTGGGCGTGGCGGCGAACGCGCTGACGGACCGGATCATCCCGCTGGAAGACCTCTGGGGCCGTTCAGGCGGCGACCTGTGCTTCGAGCTCCTGACGGCGCGAAGCCTGCCGGAGGTCCTGGGCCGGCTCTCCCATGCGATTGGCTTGCGGACCCACCAGACCTTCGAACCGGCCTCGGCACGGCTCGCTCGCCGCGCGGTCCACCTGCTCGAAGGAGACGCGGTTCGGGTGGAGACCGTGGCGGAGCAACTGGGCGTCACGGCGCGGCACCTTCGCCGGGCCTTCACGGAGAACGTCGGCATCGGGCCCAAGGACTTCGCGCGGACCGTTCGCCTGCAGCGAGCCGTACGGATGACGGCGACCTCCAGGGACTGGGGACGCATCGCCGTGGACGCGGGCTACTACGACCAGGCGCACCTCATCGCCGACTTCCGGGAGCTCGTCGGGCTCACACCGGGCGCCTACCTGAAGCGTCCCGCGGCATCGCCGGGGCCCGCCCAGGGCGCGAGGTGTTGATCAGCTCCGCATGAACAGGAAGTAGAGCAGCGCGCTCAGCGCCACGGAGGCGAGGATGCTACCGGCACAGCCCAGCTTGTTGGAGAAGAAGACCACAGGCATGGGGGCAACCTAGGCATCGCGGCGCGAATCGGCACAACGTCTCCGGCGCCCATTGGAGCCGTGGGGGTTATTCTCCCGGGCCACCCATGCGCCTCCGCCCGTTGCCCTTCGCCCTCCTCGCGGTGCTCGCCGCGCTCAGCGCCTCCGCCCAGGCTCCCACGTCCCCGCTGGGCCCCATCTCGCCCACCACCGGTCTGGTGCTTCGGGACGACGTGGTGCGCGCCCTCATCCAGGAGAGCTCGGGTGACCGCATCCATGACAACGTCCAGCGGCTGTCACTCATCGCCCGGGACAGCCTGGAGGGCTACACGGAGGCGGCCGCCTGGACGAAGGCCGCCGCCGAGGCCGCGGGGCTCCAGGACGTCCACCTGGAGGCGATGAAGGACGGTCCCCAGTGGCGGGCCACGCACGGCGAGCTGTGGGTGGCCGGCCCCCACCGGTACCGGGTGACGTCCCATGCCGACCAGCCCATGGCCCTGGCGCCCGGCAGCGGCAGCTTCGAGGGCAAGGACCTGGAGCTGGTGGACGTGGGCCTGGGCACGCAGGACGCCGATTACGCGGGCAAGGACGTGAAGGGCAAGGTGGTGCTCAGCCGGGGCCACCTCGGGGGCACGCTGCGCAACGCCGTGGTGAAGTTCGGCGCCGTGGGCGTGGTCTCGTCCTACTCGACGCCGCCCTGGAACGAAGCCCACCGCATGGACGGCGACTTCCCGGATCAAGTGGGCTGGGCCGCCGTCCCCCGGCGACTCATCCCCCAGGGGATGCGGAGGCCCTTCCTGTTCATGGTGTCGGACCGACAGGGGCGCGAGCTGCGCGCCCAGCTGCGCG
Source organism: Corallococcus exercitus (assembly GCF_003611585.1). Classification (GTDB taxonomy): domain Bacteria; phylum Myxococcota; class Myxococcia; order Myxococcales; family Myxococcaceae; genus Corallococcus; species Corallococcus exercitus. Next base: position 6,556 of record NZ_RAVW01000280.1, read on the forward strand.
AAGGCCCGGTGAAGGTGGACGTCAGCGTCGCCACGCAGGAGCCCACGGGGCATCTGAGCATCGTCAGTGGCGTCATCCCCGGGACGCTCGCGGGGGAGGAAATTGTCCTCACGGGCCACCTGGACCACTACAAGCCCGGCGCCAACGACAACGCGTCCGGATCCGCCACGCTGCTGGAGCTGGTGCGCACGTACACCACGCTCATCCGCCGGGGCGTGCTGCCTCCGCCCGTGCGCACCCTGCGCGTGCTGTGGCTGCCGGAGTTCGAGGGCACCCGCGAGTGGTTCGCCCACCACGGCGCGGATCCGGTGCGGCGTGTGGCGCACTTCAACTTCGACATGCTCGGCGCCAGCCTGACCCGCTCCCACTCGCGCTTCATCGTCTCCTACACCCCGGACTGGAATGGCAGCTTCGTGAACGCCGTGTCCGAGTCCACGGTGGCCTTCATGAACCGCTTCAACGGGGTGGCCTACCCTCCGAGGAAGGACTTCCGCATCGGCTCGGTCACCGGCTCGCAGGACCCGCTGGATGGCCACATGGAGCGCTACAGCCGGGGCTCGGATCACCAGCTCTTCAACGACCACGGCATCCCCGGCGTCGCCTTCTCCACGTGGCCCGACGACGGCTACCACACCAGCGGCGACCGGCCGGAGAACGTGGACCCCACCCAGCTGCACCGCACCGCCTTCGCGGGCCTGGCCTCCATCACCGTCGCCGCGTGGGCCGAGGGCACGGGCGCCCTGGAGCTCGCGAGACTGGTGGCGGTGCACGGCGTGAGGCGCGTGGCGGAGGACGAGTTCCGGGCCCGCCGCGACCTGGCCGCGACGCCCGCCGCGCAGCTGCCCGGCTTCGCCCGTCTGGTCCGGGCCGGGGTGAGCATCGGCTACCAGCGTGAACGTGACGCCCTGCGCTCCTGCCTGGCCCTGGGAGCGCCCGCCGAGCCGGTGAAGGCCATGGTCCGGGCGCTGGAGACCGCCGAGTCCCAGGCCCTCAAGCGCCTGGAGGCGGAGACCCGGACGCGCGGGGTGTCCCTGAAGGAGCCCGCCCCCAGCGAAGCCGAGCGCCGGGCGCGGGCCTTCGTTCCACGTCGCGTGAAGGGCCAGGAGCTCGCGTCATTCGAGGAGCTGGACCTCCATGCGGTCCCCGGTGCCCAGGCCCGGATGGACACGGTGAAGGCCGCCATGACCGCCGCGGCCGCGGCCCTGCGGGAGCAGGGGGAGAGCGAGCTGCGCTTCTACCAACTGGCGGATGCGGTCGCGAGCTACGCCGACGGCAAGCGCTCCGTGGCGGACATCCGCGACGCGGCCTACGCCGAGTACGGCCACGCCTTCTCCGCGGACGCACTGGTGGAGCTGTTCGCGCTGCTGGAACAGGGCGGCATCATGACGCGCGGACGCTGAGTCCACTCCGCGGCCCGCGCCCGCGTCCGCTGGAGACACTCCTCCATCAGCCGTCCCAGCTCCGCCTGGGGCAGCAGGCCGTTGCGTGCGAGGAAGTCCTCGTCAACGCCTGGGATGCGGGGGAGCGCGGGCGTCCGTTGCGCATCCAGCGCGTCCAGGGCCTGACGCAGCGCCTGCCGCGCCTTGCCGCCGCCCCGCTCCAGCGCGAAGGCCAGGACGTCCCAGCCCAGCTCCGCATGCCGTTCCTCATCCTCGGCGATGACCGCCAGGGTCTCCCGCACGACGGGGTCGCTGGCCCGCCGTGATGCTTCCGCGGCGACGCTGGCGGCCAGCCCTTCTCCCAGGCATCCATCCAGCAGCGACCCGCGCACCAGCCGGGACCAGTCGTCGCCATCCTCCGTGCTGGGCCGCGACGGACGTTCCTGGCCCAGCTCCGGAATCGCGCCCGCGCTCCACGGCAGTCCGGAGTAGGCCCGCGCGAGCGCGAAGCACCGCCGGGCATGACGGACCTCGTCCAGGGCCGCCAGGTGACACGCCTCCAGCAGCTCCGAGGGCGCGCCCAGGGCGGAGAGCTTGAGCGACAGCTTCGCGAAGGCCGGGATGGATGCGTGCTCCATGCTCGCGGAGTACATCCAGGCCTCCCCCAGCACGGTCCGCTGATACGGCGTGAGCCCCTCGAGCTGGGGAGAGGCCTCGTCCGCCCAACCCTCTCCGAGGGTTCGACGCGCCACGCGAGCGCGCCCCTTGAGGCGCAGCACGCGCCCCTTCGAGAAGTTCGTGTGGCTGATGGCGTTGTACGCCCAGAACACGAGCCCCATCGTCGTGGCGCCCACGATGGACATGACGCTCCCGGCGACCTTGTCGCCCTTCTTCAAGTAGACGATCCCCATCACGAAGAACACGGGACCCATGATGAGGATGATCAACCCAATCATTACGACGATCTCCACCTTGCACACCCCTTTTGAACGTCCGTGGGGGGCATACAGCAACGCATGTGCCAGCGCATACCGCCATGCGGCATGGTGAGAGGAGCCGTCCAGACTGTGCAAGGACTGCCCACCTGTGCATCGCGCTGCACAGGTGGACCTTCCCGGCCATGGGCTGGCATCAAAGCCAGACAGGAGCGCCTTGGCGCTCAGGCTTCCGTCGCGATCCTCAAGGCGGCCGGAGGTGGGGTGTACAGCCGCAAGCGATCTCCTATCAGCCGGGGACATCACCCGTGCACTCCACGCCGCCACCTGGGGGTCTGGGGTTGTTCACCGGCGTCCCTGTAGACTGGAGGCATGTCTTCTCGCCTGGGCGCCTCCGCCGGTTTCCTTCTGTTCCTCGTGCCGTGGACGGTCATGACGGGGGCCATTGACGTCCTGATGGGATCCGAAATGGTCCGTCAGGAGCAGGCGAGGAGCTGGCCCACCGTGCAGGGCACCATCACCCGGAGCGAAGTGGAAGCGGTGCGTTCGAAGGGCATCAAGTACGAACCGAAGGCGGCCTACACCTACTCCGTCGACGGGCAGCCCTACGAGGGCAGCAAGCACCGCTTCGGCTCGTTCCGCTCAAGTGAGTCCGATTACGCGGAGAAGGTGGTGGCGCGCTATCCAGTCGGGGCCCGCGTCCCCGTGCATTACCGGCCCGGTCAGCCCTCGAAGGCGGTGTTGCAGCCAGGTGTGGCGAACGTGGACCTGTTCCTGCTCCTGTTCCTGCTGCCCTTCAACCTGGTGTCGCTCTGGATGGGCGCCATGGTGGTGCGGCTCTGGAAGCCGGAGCCGCCGCTCCTGTCCACCTTCTTCCGGGAGGACGGCAGCGAGTGCGTGACGATCTGTGAACCGTGGATGATCAGCTGGGCATGCCTGGCCATGACGGGCGCCGCCCTGGTGTGCGCCGTGCTCGGAGCCAGCACCGGGGCCTACAGCGCCCCGCTGCCCGTGGGCATCGGGGCCTGGGGGGTCGTCATCGCCAGTGGAGTGGCCGCCGGGCTGAGGGTGCGAGCCAGGCAGAAGTCCGGGCACTACGACCTGCGCCTCCACGCCCAGGCACGAACCCTCTCCCTGCCGCCCTTCTTCAGACGGAAGCACCGGCTCGACGTCCGGTGGCGCGACGTGCGGTCGCTTCGAGTCGAAACCCAGGTGCGCCAGCACAAGGGGAGACAGTCGACCCACTACCAGCTCACGCTCGAGCTCGTCACCGATGGCGGCGGGGTACGCCAGGAAGACATCGCCAGTTTCAGCCGCCAGGACCAGGCGGAGGCGTTGGCGGACTGGCTGCGAACGCACCTCAAGGTGGGCGAGGCTGCTACGGAAGAGCGGCGCTCCGCCTGACTCATATGTTACGTGCGAGGCTCCTGCTCCACCCCCAACCGCTCCTCCAGGTACTCCCCATGCTTCGCCCGCGACTCGCAGCCCTTGCCCTGCTCCCGCTTGTCTCCGCCTGCTCCTCCCCTGAGTGCACGGACACGAGTGACTGTGCGTCCCGGGGCCCCGACATCGTCTGCGTGGAAGAACGCTGCGTTCAGGCCTCCGCGCCAGACGCAGGGACACGGGACGCAGGCCCAGAGGACTCGGGCGTGGACGCCGGCACGTCTGACGCGGGCTCCAACGACGCGGGCATTCCGGATGCCGGCGCCGCGGATGCGGGCGCCCTGGATGGCGGTGGGCTCCCTCCGGAAGCTTCGCTCCGCATCACCGAGATCAACCCAGACGTCCCGCAGGATCTCATCGAACTGGTGGCCGTCACCGGAGGGACGTTGACCGGCATCTCCCTCCAGGAACTCACCAACTCCGATTTCGCCTTCACCTTCCCCCAGGGATACACGGTGGAGACAGGGGCCGTACTGGTGCTTCACCTCGGAGGGTCCTGCACCGACTCACCCGGTAACCCGGTTGCCTGCGGACAGACTCCGCCCTTCAGCGCCAGTGCCTGGGACTTCAGCATGCCTGGCACGCTGAGCTACTCCGGCAAGGTGTTCGAGCTGCTGTCGTCGAAGGGCGCGCCTGTCGATGGCGTCCCCTTTGTCCGAGCCTCCGGGGAAATGCCGACCAACATCGTCGCCGCCGTGCAGCGCCTGCAAGCGGACCGCGTCTGGGATGCCACCCCGTGCGTGCATGACCTCAGCACCGGGCTCGCGCGCGACCGCTACTGCCGCAACATCGCCGTGAACTGGTCCGACCTCAACGCGAGTTCCAGCATCATGCGCATCAATGGCACCACGCCGCTGACGACTCCGGGAACCCAGACGCAATGGAGTGGCCCCCTTCCGTCGCGCTGGGGCTCCTACTAGTGAAGGTGCTGCGCTCGCAGGTCCGCGTCTTGGATGTGCCACGCAGCCAGATTGACCTGGGACGACACGCGCGGAGTGCACCGGCGAGAGCGACGGGCGCTACCTCGTGGTGGAGCGCGGGCTCCGCGAGAACCACCAGGGAGCCCCTGTGCGCATCGAGAGTACGAATGCAACGGCGAAGGTAACGAGCCTGGAGCTGCCCGTCTTCATCAGCTTCCCGGACGCCTCCTTCGACCCGAAGGCGGGAGATGCGCTGGAACTGCTGCTGAAACCGGACGACGACTTGCCCGCGCGCATCGCGTAGCAATCACCTTGCACCAGGGCCACCGCACAGGTGGCGCTGGGTTCGCAATCGGCTCAGTGGATGCAGCTGCATTCTCCGTAAATGCACTTGCCACCGCTCAACGTCCCCTGCGAGATGAGACAACTCATCTCGCATTTAAAGCTGCCGCAGGCCTGCTCATAGGGCTGTCCCAGCGCATATAGAAATGAAGCCCCGCCCCAGAGAGCGGCGCCAACCGTCAGCAAGACAATGACGCGTCCCACCTTCTTCGTCCGAACGGTTTGAGCCATGCATCCCTCGTAGGCTGAACTGCGCTCGTTCCTATACATCACGCGCACCGAGAGCGCAGCATCAGCCAATCCTTCCGGAAGCTGGACCCGCACGTCGTCGCCTTCAATACGAGCGAGCCCTCGCCTGGTGACGGGCGCGAGGAGGCCATCGTCCAGTGGCTCCTTCACATGCCGAAGGAGCGGCGCCCCACTGAAGTGTCCATCCTCCAGGTGGCAACCGATGCGCTCGGCATGCTCACCACACACGTCGATCATCGCATCTCGACGGAGATTGGCACCTGCCTCGTCACGTTCGGATTCGAGATGCACCAGCGCCGCGTGGATGGGCGTCGGCCTCGCATGTACCGCACACCCGAAGACCTATAAAGTGCGCCACAGGAAAGCGACACACGACCACACAATGCGACACCAGCAGATAAACACCACCCCATCTAGTCGCATGGGAGCCGCCTCTCAGAATACACACAGCCCAGACTATCGCCGACGAGCCCAGTCAAGAACACCAAGAAAAACAAGCAACCGCATCATCTCTCCATCTGCTGCAATTGCCAATCAAACCTCTCCAGTTCTTGACAGCACAAAACCCAAATGATTCACTCACGGCATGAGCAATAAGGCCAACATACTCTTGACCATCCTCATAAGCAGCACATCCTTCGCTTTTGGCCAAACGCTGGAACCCGTCAAGCCGCCTCCTGACACGCCAACTCAATCCACAATCTCAGGCTCTGACTCGCGAGCGTCAACTGCCCAATCACCTCAGCCAGCCTCCCCTCCTCCCGCCCTC
>NZ_RAVW01000281.1 GCF_003611585.1 Corallococcus exercitus
ACCCCTACCCGTACTACGCGGAGCTTCGCGCCCGAGGCGGCCTGCACCGCGTGCCCGGCTTCGGGCCATGGATCGCGGCGGACGCGGCCACCGTGCGCGCCGTGCTCACCAGCGAGCACTGCCGGGTCCGGCCGAAGGCGGAGCCGGTGCCTCCGCAGCTGGTGGGCACCTCCGCCGGGGCACTCTTCGGACGGCTGGTGCGCATGAACGACGGAGGCCCCTACCCCGCCGTGAAGCAGACCCTGTCGCGCGCGCTGCCGGAGGCACTGCGCGAGGTGGAGGCGGAGAGCCGCCGCCAGGCGGAACGGCTGTTCGCCACACCGTCCCTGTCACGGCTGCCGGACGCGGCCCTCCAGCTTCCCGTGTTCGTGCTGGGGTCGCTGCTGGGCTTCCCGAAGGACTCGCTGGAGGCGACCGTGCGGGACGTGGAGGCCTATGTCCGCTCGGTCGCGGGCCCCCCGGTGAGCAGCGAGGGTGCGGCAAGGCTGAACGAGCGCGTGACGGCCTGTTTCCAGGCCACATCGAGAACCGCGTTCACCGCCCGGCTCATGTCGGGCCCTGGCGCGGAGGAGCTGCGCGTTCCCAACGCCGTGGGCCTGCTCACCCAGGCGTATGAAGCGACGGCCGGGCTCCTGGGGGCGACGCTGCGGGCCTTCGCTCGCGAGCCCGCGCTGCGGGAACAGCTCTCGCGTGGCGAGTGCGCCCTCGACGACGTGGTCCAGGAGGCGGCGCGGCACGAGTCACCGGTCCAGAACACGCGGCGCTTCACCCATGCGGCGGCGACCGTCGCGGGTCAGGAGCTGGAGGCCGGTGCGACCGTGGTCGTCGTGCTCGCCGCCGCGAATCGGGATCCGCGGGAGAATCCCCAGCCTGATGCCTTCCTGCCTCGGCGCGCGGGTCGCCAGACCTTCACCTTCGGCCTGGGCTCGCATGCCTGTCCGGGGCCGCTGCTGGCCACGGCGATGGCCACGGCGGCGGCGGAGCGAGTGCTCGCGACCGGCCTGGACCTGACGCCGCTGTCGGGCCCCGTCACCTGGCGTGCTTCCACCAACACCCGCGTCCTGGGAGGACCGTGATGATTGCTGTCATTTTCGAGGTCTGGGCACACGAGGAGCATCGGCAGCGGTACCTGGACCTCGCGGCGGAGCTGCGGCCGCTGCTGGCAGGCATTGATGGCTTCATCTCCATCGAGCGGTTCCAGAGCCTGAGCGCGCCAGGAAAGTTGCTGTCGCTGTCCTACTGGCGCGACGAGGCGGCGGTGGCGGAGTGGCGGCGCCTGGAGGCCCACCGTGAAGCCCAGCGCGAGGGCCGGGAAGGCGTGTTCAGCGACTACCGCCTGCGCGTGGCGCACGTCGTAAGGGATTACGGCCTGAAGGACCGGGCGGCCGTGCCCGCTGACAGTCGCACCGTGCACGGCTGAAGCTGCCGACGCATGGCGGCTGTCTCCCCGTCCGTCCCTCGCATGCGGGCCATGCCTCCCCCACCTTCCCCTGGGGGTGCACGATGAAGCGAGGCCAATGGAGAGGAGCCTGGGGACTGGCCGCCACGCTGCTTGGGGTTCCGGCGATGGGGCAACTCGAGGAGCCGCCCGAGAGCGCGCCGCAATACTCCTGCTTCGAAGCGGCGCGCGAGGGCAGCGGAGTGAGCGAGAGCATCGCGGCCCAGCTCTGCCAGGGTGCCCGTTCGGACGCCCCGGCGAAGTGTTTCCAGCGGGTCCAGGAGCGAGCGTTCCTCGAGGATCCGCAAGCGCTCCAGCTCTGCCAGTACGCCCAGCCCTCGGATGATCCCGCGTCCTGTTTCCTCAAGGCGCGGAGGTCCTCGTTCGTGGACGAGCCACAGCTCCTGCTGCTCTGCCGCCCGCTCATCGCGGATCAAATGAACATGTATCCCTACGGTCCTTGACTCAAGGGGCCGAGCGCCCGCCAATCGCAGGGAACCGCTCATAGGCCCGCAGGAGCGCGTCCAGGTGGGCGGGGTTGTCCAGGTCGAGCGGCGCGTCGGTGAGCGGCACGACCCATCCGCAAGCACGCGAACGCCTCCAGACGGCAGATGCGGGTGCGCTCGGAGGCATCACTTCCGGTTCGCGCAGAACGGGGCGTCGAAGGTTCCCGACAAACCCGTCGTCATTCCGTCGGATCTTGCCTGGACCTGGACATCGAAGCTTCCAACGAGCTGGTCCGTCGTAGCGGTCGTCAGGTGGATGCTCCCGCTGGTGGCCACCGCGAGTGTCTCCGTTCCTCCGTCCGTGTGACGCTGCTGGATCTGCACGAACCCGGGGCCGGTGGCGCTGCCGACCTCGAAGGTCCCTGCCGCAGGGGGGCCGAGGACCGAGACCGTCAAGAAGCGGGACGGCGGAAGGACATAGCCGGCGTCCGCAGGGGTCGTGCAGAGCCCGGAGAAGTCGCTGTCGGACAGGAGGGCAATCGAGAAAGAGGTCCCGCCGTCGGGGCCGCGCGGCAGGAGTTCGCCGGACCAGGTCACCGGGAAGGCCTTATCGCCCTGCAAGGACCCCACGCCCTCCGTCTGTTCCGACTTGGAGCCACAGGCAGGAAGGAAGAGCAATCCGATAACAGGAAGGAAGTTCAAGCGCATGGGTCGCCCTCGATGAGTGGGTCGGGTGTTCCGGGGATCCTAAACGAGCAGCGGAATGCAGTCCGGTCAATGTGCCGGGGCCAGGGGCACGCCCTCCGGACCGCGAGCACGTTCGCGTGGGATTGCGCGTCGCGGACTCGCGGGCCTGGGTGAGCGTGGATGCGTCCTGCATCCATCGCCGTCGCGCCGTCAGGCTCGCCCTCTCACGCGGCGTGCGATTGCGCTGGGGGTCAGGTGCGATCCTGACGCATTTCGCGTATGGGAGGGCGCCATGAGCACAGGTCGTGTCATGGGATTGGCGGCGCGTGGCGTCCTGCTGGCGGTGTGGGGCTGTGTCCTCGGCGTGTCGTGTGTGAAGCGACCTGTGGACTACGCGCGGGAACAGGCGCGAACCCTCGCGCCAGCGAAGTTGGAGTCCTCGTCGCAGCCCTCGACGGGTCCGGTACGGAAGATTCGGGTCCGGGTCTACGCGGACTCGGACTATCGGGAGCAGGTGGTGCGCTGGCGAAGCAGCGTCGTGTCCCAGTTGCAGCGCGCGAGCGCGGTGATGCAGGGACCGCTGGGTGTTGTCTTCGAGCTTGAGTCGACGCGCGAGTGGGCGCATCGAGGTGTCGAGGGTGAGTTGGAGGGTTCACTGACCGCGCTGGAGCTGACGGATCCAGGCGAGGACGTGGACCTGGTGGTCGGCTTCGTCTCCGCGCTCAAGCTCTTCTCCTCCGCGCAGCATGAGTTGGGCATGGCCCGGCTGTTCGGGCGCCACTGCGTGCTGCGCGAGATGGGAAACCCGGAGGAGGCTCGCGCCATCATGGAGGCGCTGATCCACCTGCCCCAGGACGAGCAGCAGACGCTCTACCAGGAGCGGAAGATGCACAAGGAGACGTCCATCTTCCTCCACGAGTGGGCACACACGCTGGGGGCATTCCACGTGCGCAGCTCGCACTGGATGATGTACCCGAGCTACGCACCGAATCAGGCGGCCTTCGCATCGCAAACGCTGGCGTTGCTCAAAACCAGCCTTCGCCATGCCTCGGCGGGTCGTCGCGATGACGCCGCCGCGCGGGCCTGGGCGACCGAGCTGGGTGCACTGCTGGCCTCGACGTCCTCGCCGGACTGGGAGGGACCGGAGAAGGAGGCTGTCGTCGAATGGCTCGCGAAGGTCCGCGAGGGCAAGGCGCCGCTGGTCGCTCACCAGCCCCAGGCCCCCCTGCCTCCAGAGGACCGGCGCCGGCTCGACGAAATCCTCGCGCTCGACAAGGCGGGACGCGTGGAGGTCGCCGCCCAGCAGATGGAGCCCCTCGCGCGACGCTACCCGGAGGACTTCTTCGTCCAAAGGCTGGCCTGCTACCTGGACGCGCGTGTCGCCCCCAAGCTGCCGGCGACACGGGAGAAGTGCGAGGCCGTCGCCGAGAAATTCCCGTCCGAGCCCGCCCCCTTGTTCCAGCTCGCGACCCTGGCCCTCCAACAGGGGCAGCACCTGGAGGCGCAAGGCCAGCTCGTGCGGGCGCGGCAACGGATGGAAGTGAACCCTGGAACACCGCCGGAAGTCTGGGGAGACCTCGCGGCCTTCTTCAAGGAGACCTCCTCGGTCACGTGGGCGGAGCAGGCCATCCAGAAGGCGGGCAATGACTCTCGGGCCGAGGCTCTGCGGACCTGGGCTCGGCAGGCTCGACGCTGGAAGGCGCTGCCAGTGGATGTCTCCGTGAGCGGTGTCGCGGTGGAGCGGGAAGGAGAGTTCATCCGCGCGGCGAAGGACGTCGAGGATTCCCTCGATAAGGGGCTGGCGACGAAAGCGCAGGCACGACTCACCTGGCTGAGGCGGGAGTTCCCGCGCGCGCCGGTGCTGCACGTGTTGGACTGCGAAGGCCACCTGCGCGCTGGCAGGCAGGGACCTGCGAAAGCGGCGTGTCGGCAGGCAGTGGCCGCGCACGAGGAGGCGGTGCAGGCGCACTTCATCCTGGGATGGCTGGCCTCCGCGTCGGGTCCCCGCGAGGAGGCGCGTACCCACCTGGAGCGTGTCGTGGCGCTGGAGCCCTTGCACAAGCAAGCGTGGCAACTCCTGGCGGAGCAGTACCGCGCCGTGGGGATGGCGGAGGCGCTGAAGACGCTCCAGGGGCGCTATCGTGAGCAGTTCGCCCAGGAGCTGCGCTGAGGCGGCGAGCGAGAGGTCCGCGAGCGTCAGGCGATCCTGCGTGACTCCGCCCGCGAAGCCCGTCCCTTCTTCCGGGCACCGGAAGCGGGTTCGCCCAGCGCTTCCTGGATGAGGGCGCGGAAGTGGCGTGCGCCCGCGTCCTGGTGCGTGCGTTCGTGCCAGACGAGCTGCATCTGGAACTCCATGGGCGGAGTGGGCAGCTCCAGGATGCGCAGGCCCATCATCGTGCGGCAGCGCTCGGCGATGCGGCGAGGCATCCCGGCCGCCAGGTCCGTGCTGGCGACGATGGCCGCGGCCGCGGCGAAGCTCGGGGCCACCATGGCGATGCGGCGCTCCAGGCCGTGCTCCTGGAAGAACGCCGTGGCGTGGCGGTTGCCCACCCCGCCCTTGCCCAGCGCGAGCCACAGGTCCACGTGGCCCAGCGCATTGAAGCTTGCCTTGGTGAGCCTGTCCCTTGCGTGCGGGTGGTCTCCGCGCACCACCACCACGGCGTCGTCCCGGTACAGCGTCCGGGCATGCAGCCCGGGGCCAAGCGGGAGCGCGGGGGCGATGGCCACGTCGGTCTCCCCCTGCTCCAGGCCGCCGCTCGCCTCGAAGTGGTCGATGCTCAGTGCGCGCAGCTGCGCGCGTGGCAGCCGGTGCGTGAAGAGGGCCGCGACCTGGGGGACGACGCACAGGTGATCCGCGTCCGAACACGCGAGCGCGAAGGCACGCGTGCAGGTGGCCGGGTCGAAGCCGCCGTCTCCCTCCAGCACCCGGCTCATCGCGGCCGTCGCCTCCCGCAGCGAGGGCAGCAGCTCCAGCGCCCGGGGCGTGGGGACGAGGCCCCGGCCGCTGCGCACCAGGAGCGGGTCCGCGAAGAGTTCGCGCAGCCGGGCGAGCGCGTTGCTGATGGCTGGCGGTGTCACATGCAGCCGGGAGGCAGCGCGCGTCACGCTGCGCTCCTCGAGCACCATGTGCAGGACGAGCAGGAGGTTGAGGTCCACGGACGAGGGTTTCACGGCGGTGAATCCTATGCTCACGAGACATCAATCGCGCTGAATCCTGGCGGCGGGTACATGAAGTGCCTCACAGGAGGTGCGGCATGTCGCAGGGAAGCGTGCGTCGGGTGGTCATCATCGGAGCGGGGATTGGCGGGCCGGTGTTGGGGCTGTGGTTGCGGCGGATTGGCATGGAGGTGGTGCTGTGCGAGGCGCGTGCGTCCACCGCGCCCGGCGAGGGGGCCTTCCTCGGCGTCGCGCCGAACGGGATGAACGTGCTCGCGGGCCTGGGACTCGACACCGTCGTGGCGGCACGGGGCGGCGCCTGTGAGCGCTTCCGCTTCACGAACGCCCAGGGGCGCGTGCTGGGGCACATCGAACGAGGTGAGGACCTGATGCGCTATGGCCAGGCGCTCACCATGGTGCGGCGTGGAGAGCTGCACGCGGTGCTCTGCGAGGCCGCGGAGCGGGCGGGGGTGGTGGTGCGGTTCGGCCGCCAGCTCGTGGAGGTGGACTGCTCGCGGCCGGAGCGTGTCGTGGCGCGCTTCTCGGACGGAGGAGAGGTGGAGGGCGACCTGCTGGTGGGGTGCGACGGGCTGCGCTCGCGGGTGCGCGCCCAGGTGATGCCCGACGCGCCCGCGCCGCGCTTCGCCGGCTTCATTGACTGCGGAGGCTTCGCGCGGCTGGAGGGAGTGCCGCTGGCTCCCGGCATCAACGAGATGGTGTTCGGCCGCCGCGCGTTCTTCGGCGCCTTCCTGACGCCCGAGGGGGAGACCTGGTGGTTCCACAATGGCCCTCCGTCCTCCGAGGCGCAGGTGGGCGCGGATCCGGAGCGCGTGCGTGAGCACCTGCTCGCACTGCACGGGGAAGATCCGGCCTGGGTGCGTGACGTCATCCGCGCCACGCCGAAGGTGCTCGGTCCCTGGCCCATCTTCGAGATGGCGGGGTTGCAGCGCTGGAGCGAGGGACGGGTGTGCCTGCTGGGGGACGCGGCGCACGCCATGCCCCCGAGCGCGGGACAGGGGGCTTCGCTCGCCATGGAGGACGCCATGGTGCTCGCGCAGTGTCTGCGCGATGTCGCGGATCCACTGCAGGCCCTGCGCACCTATGAGCGGCTGCGGCGCCCGCGCGTGGCCGACATCCTCCAGCAGGCGCGGCGAGGCGGCAATGGCAAGGTGCCCGAGAGCGCGTTCTCCATGTGGCTGCGCGACCTGATCCTGCCGCTCGCCTTGCGCTTCGGTGGCGCAACGCAATCGCGCAGCTACGCCTACCGCAATGACTGGGCGCGAAAGGTCGCTTGATGGCGGCCTGCCTCGACCTGAGCGCCGATGCCAGGCGGCGCTATTTCTTCGGCCAGCGCGTGGAGCAGGGGCGCATCACCTGGCACGCCCCCGGCTTACCGGGTGCGGAGGAACTCCTTGACGCTCGGGGCCTGGACCTTCTGGGACTCGATGCACAGTCGGATGGACTCCAGCGCCCGGGCCAGCGCGCGCGGACCGCCTTCAATCTTGTCCACGCGGGGCTTGAGGAACGTCTCCACCTGCGCCAGGTCGATGTCATTGCAGAGGTTCCCCGTCTGGCCAATCAGCCTGCCCAGCTCATCCGAGCGCAGCCGCTGGGTCAGTGCATCAAAGTGCGTCTGGTAGAAGTTCCACGCCAGGGATTGCGACTCCGGCATCATCAACGCCATGCCGAGAATGCCCTGCGAGTCACGCACGTCGAAGTCCGGCGAGACCACGACTCCCAGCGCCCGCCACAGCAGGTCCGGGTTCCGGAAGTAGGACAGGGACGCCAGCAGCCGGGAACGCTCGCTGCGGTCCTGCTCCTTCTTCGCCGCCTCCAGCAGCGCGTCGAACAGCGCCGCATCGCCATGCGTCGCCGCCCGGGGCAGCGCGCTGCCGAACGCCTCCGGATCCACCGACTTGCGGTCCGCCAGCCATGCGCGAACCAGGGGCAGCGCTTCCTTCACCAGTTGCGGATCATCCCCGGTCCCGCCGGCCAGCCGCAGGAAGAGCGAGCGCGACTCCTTCACCGAGTCATCCTCGCCCTTCTTCGGCACCCAGCCCATGGCCCTCGCGCGTGCAGAGTAGAGCGACGCCACCCACGCTCGGAAGCGCTTGCGCTCCTCCTGCGTGAGCTGATCCACGCGCACCTGAGAGAGCAGCGAAGCACCACTCTGCACCACGAGCCGGTTCGGCGATTTCGCGGAGGCAGGCACCGCCTTCAGCGCCTCGCCCAGCGGCAGGTCGCCCCGCTCCACCGCCGCGTCCACGTCCGCCCAGAGCGCCACCTGCTCCGCCGGAGTGAAGGCGGCGACCGGGGTCGCGAGCAGCTTCGTCAATTGCTCGCGCGTGTAGCCGCTCCGGTAGTAGCCCGTGCCGCCCGCGTTGAGCAGCACCCACGCCGGGCACTGCTTCGTGGGCAGCGCCACCTCCGCGGTGGCCCCCTGCAACATCGAGCACACCCGTGACGACTGCGTGCCCGTCCCCACGCGCAGACACACGGGCACCTGCCATTCCTGCCGCGCGTCCGCCTTGGAGCCCACGGGCAGGTACCGCTCCTGTGACAGCTTCACCGTTGGCGCACCGCCCGCGGGGCACGACAGCTGCGCGCTGATTCGCGGCGCTCCCTTCTGGACGATGAACCCGCCGAAGGATTGCGCCACCTCCGGGCCCGCCGCCTGGGACAGGTCCGCGAGGAAGTCCTCCATCGTCGCGACCTTCCACGCGTGCTTGCGGACATAGCCCCGGAGCACGTCACGGAAGCGCTCCGGCCCCAGCCAAGCCTCGTACATGGCGATGACGGACGAGCCCTTGTCATACGTCGTCCCGTTGTCGAACGAGCCCACGATGTCGTCATTGCTCTCCACCGGCTTGCGCACAGGCAGCGCCGCCTCCAGCGCATCCGACTCCAGCGCGGACCGCGTCGCGGACATGGCGCGCTCCTGCTGGAAGTCCCAGGACGGCTCCAGCCGGTCCACCGTCTGCCGGTCCAGCCACGCGGTGAAGGACTCGTTCAGCCAGATGTCGTTCCACCACGAGCAGGTGACGACGTCGCCGAACCAGTAGTGGCCCAGCTCATGGTTGGCGATGACCGCGTAGGACTTGCGGCGGGCCAGCGTCTCCTCTTCGGGCCGGATGAGCGTGAGCGGCTGCCCGAGCGCGACAATGCCCGGGTGCTCCATGGTGCCCCAGTACCGGGGGACCACGGCCACATCCAGCTTCTCGTACGGATACGGCTGGTCGAAGAAGTCCTCCAGACCCTTCACGATGCGAGGCGTGATGCTCGCGGCGTAGCGCGTCTCCGCGCCCCGGCCCTTGGGGACGATGAAGCGCAGCGGCACGTTCGTGCGCCCCACGGTGCCCGCCTCCACCACGTCGAACGGCCCCACCATGAAGGCCACGAGGTAGCTGGGCATCGGCTTGCTCTCCGCGAAGGTGACGCGCTCCAGCCCGTCCGCCAGCGGCTCACGCGACACGACGGGGTGGTTGGCCAGCGCCACGTGTCCGGCCTTCACGGTGAAGCGCAGGCGCCACGGCACCTTGAAGGTCGGCTCGTCGAAGCACGGGAAGGCGCGGCGCGCGTCGATGGGCTCGAAGAACGTGTAGAGGTAGGACTCACCGCCCTCCGCCACCCCGTAGAGCCCCTGGCTGCGCTCGCGGTCCACCTTGCCGGTGAAGTCCAGCAGGAGCTGCGCCGTTCCCACGGGCAGTTCCTCCGGCAGCAGCAATCCCAGACGTCCCTCGTTCGCGGTGACGGGCTTCGCGTCGAACGTGCGGCCTTTGACGGAGACCCGCGCGCGTGTGACCTCCAGGTCCTGCGCGTGCAGCCACACCTGGCGCACCGGCTCGCGGACCTCCACGTCGATGGTGACGCTGCCGGGGTACGTGTCCTCCGTGGGGACGAGCTTCAGGTCCAGCGCGTAGTGCACGGGCCGCACGGTGTCTGGCAGCCGCAGCGCGGGAGGCAGGGCCTCCGGCCATGACACGGCGGGCGGCGCGGAAGCAGGCGGTGCGGCCTCCGGCGCGTGGGCACAGCGGACGGTCAACACCACCAGGACAAGGAGTGGGAGCAGTCGCATGGGAGCGCAGCCTAGACCAGGAGCGTGTGGCCCACGCGGGATGCATTCAACCAGGGGAGCCGCTACGGTCCGGCTCCCCCCGTTTCAGCTACAAGCCGAGGAATACATGCTTCGTCGCAGCAGCGGTCTCCCCTCCCTCTTCGTGTCCCTGCTCTTCGTCGTGGGCTTCGCGTCGTCAGCCAGCGCTGATACCTACCAGACCTATGTGACGCCCAAGGTCAATGGCTATCAGATTGGCACCTGGCTTCCCAACCAGCCCACCGGAAACTTCAGCAGCGCCGCCGACACCGCACGCCGCTTCTGTCAGGACATGGGCCACAGCGGTGCTCAGAGCTTCACCACCGCCATCCGCGGGTCCGCGTATACGTACATCGTTGGAACGAATGGCGTGGGCCCTTGGAACACCACCGGCAACTCCAACGTGACGATGATTGAGACCGTCACCTGCTTCACCTCCAGCTCGGGCATCACGTACACGACGCCGACGGTGAATGGCTATCAGGTGGGCACCATCCAGCCGAATTATCCGACCGGCAACTTCAGCACCCCGGCGGACACCGCCCGTCGCTTCTGCCAGGACCAGGGGCGCACCGGCGCGCTCAGCTTCACCACGGCCATCCGCGGATCCGCTTACACGTACATCGTCGGGACGAACGGCGTCGGCGCCTGGAACACCACCGGCAATGCCAACGTGACCATGCTGGAGACCATCGCCTGCTTCAACTCGACGGACCTCACGTACACGACGCCGACGGTGAATGGCTACCAGGTGGGCACCATCCAGCCCAACCAACCCACCGGGAACTTCAGCACCCCGACGGATACCGCCCGCCGCTTCTGCCAGGACCTCGGCCACATCGGCGTGCGCAGCTTCACCACCGCCATCCGGGGCTCCGCGTACACGTACATCGTCGGGACGAATGGCGTGGGCGCGTGGAACACCACCGGCAACGCCAACGTGACGATGCTCGAGACCATCACCTGCATCACGCAGTAACCGACAGTCCGGGCCGGGGGCCTTCACCGCCCCCGCGTCCCCGGTGTCTTCCAGATGCACGCGGTGAAGGACTGGGCGAGGATGCGCCCCATGTCCAACCTCCAAGGCAAGACCCTCTTCATCACCGGCGCCAGCCGCGGCATCGGCAAGGCCATCGCGCTGCGCGCGGCCCGCGACGGCGCGAACATCGTCATCGCGGCGAAGACCACGGACCCGCACCCCAAGCTGCCCGGCACCATCTACTCGGCGGCGAAGGAGATTGAAGAGGCCGGCGGCAAGGCCCTCCCCTGTGTGGTGGACATCCGCGACGAGGCGCAGATCCACGCCGCCGTCGCCAAGGCCGTGGAGACCTTCGGCGGCATCGACATCCTGGTGAACAACGCCAGCGCCATCAGCCTCACCGGCACCCTGGAGACGCCGCTCAAGCGCTTCGACCTCATGCACGGCATCAACACGCGCGGCACCTTCGCGTGCTCGCAGGCGTGCATCCCGTACCTCAAGAAGTCCTCCAACCCGCACATCCTCAACAACTCGCCGCCGCTCAACATGGAGCCGCGCTGGTTCGGCCCCCACGTGGCCTACACCATCGCGAAGTACGGCATGAGCCTGTGCGCCCTGGGCATGGCGGAGGAGCTCAAGGACGACGGCATCGCCGTCAACACGCTGTGGCCCCGCACCGTCATCGCCACCGCCGCCGTGCAGAACCTGCTGGGCGGCGACGACACCATCAAGGGCAGCCGCAAGCCGGAGATCATGGCGGACGCCGCCTACGCCATCCTCACCAAGCCCAGCCGCTCCTTCACCGGCAACTTCTGCATCGACGACGAGGTGCTGCGCGCCGCGGGCGTCACCAACTTCGACAAGTACCAGTCCGTGCCCGGCGCGGAGCTGCTGCCCGACTTCTTCCTCTAGGAACGTCCGGCCCCAGGCCCCATGCCCCCGCGCAAGCTCCAGCGACACCTGGTCTGGCTCGAGTCCTTCACCGCCGCGGTGGAGGCCGGCAGCATCGACGCCGCCGCGGAGCACCTGGGCGTCGCGCGCTCCGTCGTGAGCGAGCACATCCGCGCCCTGGAGGAGGTGCTCGCGGATGGCGCCGCCCTGCTGGAGCGCGGGCCGGGCCGGCGCCTGCAATTGTCCGCGCGCGGAGAACGCCTCTACGCGGGCACCCAGACGCCGCTGCACCAGCTGGACGTGAAGCGGCTGATGGACCTGGCCCGCGTGGAGCCCACCCTGCGCCTGGGCCTCAACCCCACCCTCTCCATGTCGCTGCTGGGCGGCATCGCGCAGGACGCCGCCGCCACCGACCTCAAGCTGGTGGTGGGCTTCGGCGGCTCGCACGAACTCATGCGCCAGGTGCAGACGCGGCAGCAGGATCTGGTGCTCGACTTCACCCCCCTGCCCCCTCACGAGGGCGTGGACACCGAGTCCCTGCTGCGCATGTCCTTCGTGGTCATCGCCGGCCCCGACTCCGCGCTCGCGAAGGCGCATCCCTCCCGCCGCTCCCTGGACGTGAAGGACCTCCAGGGCCAGCGCTTCGTGGACTGGTTGCGGGATGACCCCTACGGCGGCGCCAACAGCGCGCGCTTCGCCGCCCACGGCGTCTCCGTCACGGAGGTCGGCCGCGTGGAGAGCTTCCTCCACCTCTACGAGCTGCTGCGCGCCTACAAGGCCTGCACCTGTCACTTATACACATCTGACGCTGCCGACGATAAGGCTCGTTTAG
>NZ_RAVW01000282.1 GCF_003611585.1 Corallococcus exercitus
TGACGGGGGAGGGCGGCTCGGGGCTGGGCGTGCTCGACTCGGCGGAGGTGTATGACGCCGCGATGAACGCGTGGACGGTCGCGGGCATCCTGTCCACGCGCAACACGCACCACGGGCTGGCCCTGCTGCCTTCGGGCCGCGTGCTCGTCGCGGGCGGCAGCGGAAGCGGCGGCGCGCGCGCGGGCGTCGACGTGTACTCACCGGCCCCTTGAGCCTGGGCTGTCACGGGGCGGGCGCACTGCCTGCCCCGTGTCGTTCCCGCTTCAGGCCCCCGCGTGCGGCGCTTCGTGCGCCGTGTCCTCGCGGGCGTAGTACGCGAGGCATTCGTCCTCGCGCCCGCGCACCACGCGTCTGCCATTGAGCGGCCCGACGTGGGAGGTCACCACCGTGTACTGGCCTTCGACGTCGTCCTGGTCGAAGTAGATGACCACCCAGTCGTCCGTGGCGTTCTGCTGGTGCGCCAGCGCCGTGTTGGAGAACAGGGCGCGGAAGTTCCAGTCGTCCACGTGCTCGCGCATCACCGGCAGCCAGGCCTCCCCGGATGGGTTGAAGCGCTTGGGGGCGATGCGGCGCAGCTCCCCGGCCTCCGCCCTGCGCCGGTAGTCCGCGTCCACCCTCAGGAGCAGCGCCACCGAAGGCCGTGGCCCGTCCTCTCCGCCATGGGAGCGCGCCCGCTCTCGCTCCCGCCGGTTGCGCCCCAGCCGCGCCGCCAGCACCTCGCGCACCTGCTCCGCGCGTCGGGGGCCGAAGCCCTCCACCCGCTCCAGCCGCCCGTCGTGCGAGGCCAGCTCCAGCGCCTCCAGCGTCGTGATGTCCAGCTCCTCGTGGATGCGCTTCGCCAGCTCAGGGCCGATGCCGGGCACGCTGGCAAGCAGGCCCTCGGGGGACGACTCACCCTCCAGCCGCTGGAGCAGCTCCATGTGCCCGGTGCGCACCAGCTCCGCGACCGCCGCCGCGATGCTCTTGCCCACGCCGGGCAGCTCCTTCAAGCCCGACTCGCCCTTCTCCGCCAGCAGGTGCGCCACGGAGTCCGGCCAGGTCGCGATGGTGGCCGCCGCCTTGCGGTAGGCCCCCACCCGGAAGGGCATCGCGTCCTGCGTGTCCAGCAGGTCCGCCACCCGTTCCAGCGCATCCGCGATGTCGATGTTGCTCTTCCATTCGACGCCCATGGTACCTGGAAGGTAGGACCTCCCACGGAGGACGGCCACCCCCGCGAGCCGACACCGGCGCACACGGTGGCCCGCGCGGGAAAAAATTCCCCGCCCCGCAACCACGCCGTGCCCGTCGGGTTGGAAGGGACAGCAGGCAGTCACGCGAACCTTTCGACCTGGAGATGACGATGCGCTGGAACAAGACGTTGGTGGTGGGTGCGGCCCTGGTGCTCTCGACGGCGTGCGGCGGGGTGGATGATCAGGAGGCGGTGGAGTCCCTGCCGGACTTCGCGGGCACGTCGCTGGAGCTCAACACGGACGCGCCCGCGCAGGACGGCGCCGCGCTCGTGGCCCAGGACCTGATGCAGGTGGAGGCCTCGCTGGATGGCCAGGGCGCCGCGATGCTGGAGGGCGCCCGCATGCAGGTGAAGGCGCTCAACGACGCGCTCCGGCAGGCGCTGGTGCCCATCGCGGACCTGGTGAAGCAGTCCGCCAACGCGCAAGCAGGCGACGTGCTGGTGTACGGCCCCGTCGATCGCGCCAACGCCACCTTCAAGCTCGCCGTCCGCAAGGGCGCGGGCGGGCGCTACCAGTGGAAGCTGGAGGCCCGGCCGCTGAACAGCACGGACGACACCGCCTACAAGCTCGTCGCCGCGGGCGCGCTCAAGCGCGACGGTGAAGCGCACCGCGGCCGGGGCACGCTTGCCCTCTCCCTGGACAACCTGAAGGCGGTGGCCCCGTCCTTCGCGGGCCAGGGCAAGCTGATGATGTCGTTCGCCCACTTCGGGCAGGGCAGCAAGTCGCTGGCGTACCGGCTGGCGGACTTCACCCCGAACCCCGCCGCGCACGAGGCCGTCACCGGCGCCTTCGTGGGGCACAAGCTCCAGGCCACCGGCGTCACCCGCGTGCGCGTGCTCGGTCCGTACAACCTGCCCGGCACCGCGACCGCCGCGAAGGAGAAGGTGCTCTCCGCCGTGCGCCACATCCCCGGCACCGGCGGCCGCGCGGACATCCGCGCCTGGGGCGGCGACATCGCGGCGAACACCTACTACGTGGGCAGCGCCTGCTGGGACGCGCAGGAGAAGGAGCTCTTCCGCGTGCTCTTCCAGTGCTCGGACGCGAGCGGCCCGGCGTCCTGCACGGAGGTGGCCGGCAGCCGCGTGGGCACCTTCCAGGCCTGCCCCGCGGTGGAGCTGCGCGGCGACGTGGCGCCCCCCACGGGCACCGGCGACGACGCGACGCCCGAGCCCGGCAACCCCGGCGCGCCGGAGGACGTGCCCTCGGACGTCACCGCCGGGTTCTAGGCCCCCGTGCCCCAGGTGGACGCCACCACCGCGTCCGCTTCAATCTCCACCAGCATCCGCGGGTCGATGAGCGCCTTCACCTCCACCATGGAGGTGGCGGGGCGGATGGCCGCGAACACCTCGCCGTGGGCGCGGCCAATCTCCTCCCAGCGGGAGATGTCGGTGACGTACATGCGCGTGCGCACCACGTCCTCCACCCGGGCGCCCACCGCCTCCAGCGCGGAGCGGATGTTGGCGAGCGCCTGGGCGGCCTGCCGGTACGCGTCCCCTTCACCCACGAGCTGGCCGGCCACGTCCGTGGCGGTGGTACCGGAGACGGACACGAAGGGGCCCGTGCGCACCGCCCGCGAGTAGCCCACGCGGGGCTCCCAGGGGGTGCCGGTGGCGTGGAGGATGCGCTGCATGGCGTGGCTCCGATGTGGGCGGGAGGAAGGGGTGCCCCGGAGGGCCGGAGCCCGGCCGGACCTCCAGGCGCTGCTTGCGAAGCTGCAAGGAACGACCGCCCGTGATAGTTGCCCTCGGATCATGGCCAACGAGCTCGAGAGGGAGGTCGCCCGGCGACGGACCTTCGCCATCATCTCCCACCCCGACGCGGGAAAGACAACCCTGACGGAGAAGCTGCTGCTCTACGGCGGCGCCATCCACCTGGCCGGAAGCGTGAAGGCCAAGCGGGCGCGGCGGCACGCGACCAGCGACTGGATGGAGCTGGAGAAGGAGCGCGGCATCTCCGTCACGTCGTCCGTGCTCCAGTTCGTCTACCGCGACCACGCGGTCAACCTGCTGGACACCCCGGGCCACCAGGACTTCTCCGAGGACACCTACCGCACGCTGTCCGCGGCGGACGCGGCGGTGATGCTCATCGACGCGGCGAAGGGCGTCGAGCCGCAGACGAAGAAGCTCTTCAAGGTCTGCCGCATGCGCGGCATCCCCATCTTCACCTTCGTCAACAAGCTGGACCGCTACGGCCGCGAGCCGCTGGAGCTGATGAACGAGCTGGAGCAGGTGCTCGGCATCCGCTCGTACCCGATGAACTGGCCCATCGGCATGGGGCCGGAGTTCCGCGGCGTCTACGACCGGCAGGCGCGCGTGGTGCACGTGTTCTCCGCGGAGGGCTCGCACGGCGAGTCGGAAGTGGCGGAGCGCTCGGTGTCCATCGACTCGCCGGAGATCAAGTCGGTGCTCACCGACGCGGAGCTGGAGAAGCTCAACGAGGACATCGAGCTGCTCGACATCGGCGGCGACGCCTTCACGCGTGAGAAGTCCGACACGGGGCAGCTGACGCCCATGTTCTTCGGCAGCGCGATGACGAACTTCGGCGTGCGGCCCTTCCTGGACGCGTTCCTGGACCTGGCGCCCGCGCCCACGTCGCGCCCCACCACGCAGGGCCCGCGCGAGCCGACGAACCCCAAGTTCGCGGGCTTCGTCTTCAAGATTCAAGCGAACATGGACCCCGCGCACCGCGACCGCATCGCGTTCATGCGCGTGGTGTCTGGCCGCTACGTCAAGGGCATGAACGCGTTCCACTCGCGGCTGGGCAAGGAGGTGCGGCTCGCGAAGCCCAGCCAGTTCATGGCCGCGGAGCGCACGTCCATCGAGGACGCATGGCCGGGGGACGTCATCGGCCTGTTCGACCCGGGGCAGTACCGCATCGGCGACTCGCTGGCGGAGGGCAACCAGGAAGTGCTCTTCGAGGGCGTGCCGCGCTTCAGCCCGGAGTTCTTCGCGGTGGTGCGCTCGAAGGATCCGCTGCGCCGCAAGCAGATGGAGAAGGGGCTGGAGCAGCTGTCCGAAGAGGGCACGGTGCAGATCTTCCAGCAGCTCTCCATGGGCATGAAGGACCCCATCGTCGGCGTGGTGGGCGCGCTCCAGTTCGAGGTGCTCCAGTACCGCCTGGAGCACGAGTACGGCGCGAAGATCGCCCTGGACCGGCTGCCCTTCAGCCACGCCCGCTGGGTGGTGGGGCAGAACTTCGACCCGAAGTCGTTCGACTGGGAAGGCAACCGCCAGACGGTGCAGGACCGCGACGGGCTGCCCCTGGTGCTCTTCCGCGATGACTGGGCGCTCCAGCACGCCGAGGAGAAGCACCCGGAGCTGAAGTTCCTGTCGGAGGCCCCGCTGCTGCGGCAGGCGGTCTCCAGCGCCACGGGCAGCTAGCCTCATCAGGACCCGGCCGGGGGGCCCGAGATTGTTTCCAGGAGCAGGGATGACCGAGTCAGCAGGAGGCAGCGCTCCTTCGCCGAGAGGGCGGAGGCTGCCTGGGGGGAGTCTCGCGGGAATCGCGTTCATCGCGGCGCTCGCGCTCTGGCCGTTGTTCAAGTACCAGGCGGGCCCTCCCGCGGAGCTGCGGCTGCGCTACGAAAAGGTGTCGTGGCCGCAGACGGGCGCCGTCACCTTCCAGCGTGAAGGCCACGGGCTCCAGTCGCTGGCGCTCAAGGCGGAGGCCCTGGCCCAGGTCCTGGGGGACGGGGTCCCGGAGGGGATGCAGGAGGTGCGCATCCCGCTGCCCCGCCGGTCCGTGACCGCGGAGGTGACGCTGTCGGACATGTCCGAGCGCCGCGTGTCCCAGGTGACGTGGGTGGGCACGCGGGCGCCGCTGCTCTTCGGGCAGCCCCCGCCGCTCGTGTTCGAGCAGCGCACCGGCGAGGACGGCGTCGCGACCATCACCGTCCCCGCGCTGCGGCCGGGCTTCTGGGCGCCGGACGTCGCGGACCCGGTCATGGTGCTGGGGACCTGGCTGGTGCTCTGGCTCCTGCTGGAGGCGCGCTTCGGGACGGGGAGGGCGGCCGCGTTCGCGCGGAGCCGCGCGGGCTGGGCGAAGTACGCGCTGCCGCTCGCGCTGGCGTGGGGCTTCCTGTGGGCGCTCTACTTCCCGGGGCTCGTGGGGTTTGATCCGCTGCTGCAGTGGGACCAGGTGCTCAAGCGCGAGTTCCTCAACTGGCACCCGCCGTTCCATACGTGGTGGCTGTGGCTCGTCGCGGGACCGTTCGACTCCATGGCGGCCGTGAGCGGCCTCCAGGTGCTGCTGTTCGCCGCGCTCGTGGGCAAGGTGCTGGAGGAGCTGGGGCACTGGAAGGCGCCGGGCTGGGCCCGGTGGGCCGTGGTGGCGTGGGCCGCGCTGTCCCCGGCGCTGGGCACCAACGTCATCGCCGTGTGGAAGGACGCGCCCTTCACGCTGATGTGCCTGTGGGTGGTGCTCATCCTCCTGCGCGCGGAGCGCACCGGCGTCTTCACGGTGAAGGCCGCCGCGCAGCTGGGCCTGTGCATCGCGTGCATCAGCCTGCTGCGCCACAACGGCCCGCTGCTGGCGTTTCCGCTGCTGGTGAGCGCGCTGTGGCGCTACCGGCGCCAGGGGCAGCGGCAGCTCGGCACGCTGGCCATCCTGGGCGTGGGCCTGACGCTGCTGGTGCGCGGGCCGGTGTACATCGCGGCGGGGGTGAAGCCGTCGCCGCCGCTGCTCACGCAGGTGCTGAGCGTCCACCGGTTGGGCACCGCGTCCCTGTACGCGGAGTCCCTGCCCCCGGAAGACGTGCGCACGCTCACGTCCCTGATGCCGCTGGAGGACTGGCACCGGCTCTATGACTGCGAGGCCGTGGGGCGCCTCATCTGGCCGGGCTCCCCGCTGTTCGAGCACCCGGAGCGCCTGGAGGGCCGCGCGCTGGAGATGGCGGGCGTGGTGGGGCGCTTCGCGAAGAGCCACCCGGGCGCCGTCTTCGACCAGTGGGTGTGCGTCACCCGCTACCTGTGGGCGCTGGACTCGAAGCTCTACATCGGCCCGTTCGAACCGAACGGCAGCGCGGTGGACCGGAACGTCTTCGGCTGGAAGACGCGCTCCTGGTTCCCCACGCTGAACTGGGAATACACCCAGATGCTGCTGAAGGCCTCCATCGGCGAGCGCTGGCAGCGCGTCTCCATGTGGCAGCCCGCGCCGTCGCTGTACCTGCTGCTCGCGGCGCTGGGCGTGGTGCTGTGGCGGCAGCGCGGAATCGGCGTGCTGCTGGCCATGCAGTGCGCGCTCACCAACACCGCCGCGTGGCTGGTGCTGTCGCCCAACCCGGACCTGCGCTTCCAGTTCCCGGCGATGCTGTTCGCCCCGCTGGCGCTGGCCCTGACGCTGGCGCCCAGGCTGGTGCGCACCCAGGCCCGTGCGGAAGCCGGGCCCCAGGCGACGGTGGACGTGGCGGCGGCGCGGACCCAGGACACCGCCGCCTGAAGCACTCCGCTACTTGTGCGGCACCACGGTGCCGCCGCGGAAGGCGGAGTCGCGCAGCACCAGGCCTTCCTTGAAGAGGCGCGCGGCGCGGTTGCCGACGAAGAAGTCCTTGGGGTCGCCCCGGCGGAAGGTCTTCTTCACGAACTCCTCCACCTCCAGGTACAGGCGGCGGAACTTGTCCGGGGCCGCGTCGCGGCGGCCCGTCTGGGACGTCACCTCCAGCTCCACCCACATCTTCCCGCTGAGCAGCTCGCCCTCTTCGTTGCGGCGCGAGCGCTCGATGAAGATGACGGGCGAGCGCACCTCGTCGATGCGCCAGAAGCCCTTGTCCGGGCCGCGCTTCACCTTGTCCACCATGGCGGGGCCAATCTCGCTGGCCACCAGGTAGAGGTCCTCCTCCGGCAGGCGCGGGATGTTGTCCGGGGTGGCCCGGAAGGGCACCCAGTCCGGGGGCACGCGCCGGGGGTAGACCTCCAGCACGTGACGCTCCAGGTGACGGAAGAAGGCGACCTCGTCGTCGGGTGCCATGAAGAATTGGAGGATGTTGGCCATCGCGGCGTCCTCATATCCTGGAAGCGCGCTAGAAACACAGCCATGGACTCCTGGCTGCGCTCGCGGATGCACGAGCTGAACGACCTGAACAGCGTCATCAACCTGGCTTCCTGGGACCGGGAAGTCTACCTGCCCGCCCGCGCCGCCTCCGCCCGCGCCCAGCAGCTGGCCACCGTCCAGGCCATCCACCACGAGCGCCTGGTGGACCCCCGCCTGGGCGAGGCGCTGGCCCGCGCGGGGGAGGGCGGCCCGGACTTCGCGGCACTCACGCCCGACGAGCGCGCCATGGTGCGCGTCCTCACCCGCGAGCGCGACCGCGCGGTGCGGCTGCCCGCCCGGCTGGTGACCGCGCTGGCGGAGGCGCAGGGGGAGGGCCTCCAGGCGTGGCGCGAGGCGCGCACGACGAAGCGCTTCGCCCGCTTCCAGCCCGCGCTGGAGGCGCTGCTCGCGCTGCGGCGTGAGCAGGCGGACGCGCAGGGCCACGACGGCGAGCGCTACGACGCGCTGCTGGAGGGCTTCGAGCCCGGCATGCGCGTGAAGCGCCTGACGCCGGTGCTCACCGCGCTGCGCGACTCGCTCATCCCCATGGTGGCCGCGCTGGGCGAGCAGAAGCGCCCCTTCCCCGCGTTCCTCTCCGGCCGCGTCTACGACACCGGCAAGCAGTGGCAATTCACGATGCGCCTCTTGAAGGCCGTGGGCTTCGACCTGGAGGCGGGCCGCCAGGACGTCAGCATCCACCCCTTCACCAACAGCGTGCACGCGCAGGACGTGCGCCTCACCACGCGCCTGGACGCGGCGTGGCCGCCCGCCGCGCTCTTCGGCACGCTCCACGAGGCGGGCCACGGCCTGTACGAACAGGGCTTCTCCCCGGAGCACCACCGCACGCCGCTGGCGTCGGTGCCCTCCATGGGGCTGCACGAGTCCCAGTCCCGCCTCTGGGAGAACCTGGTGGGCCGGGGCCGCGCCTTCTGGGTGCACCACTTCCCCGCGCTGAAGGAGGCCTTCCCGGAGGCGCTCGCGGACGTGGAGCTGGATGGCTTCCACGCGGGCATCAACCACGTGGTGCCGTCGCTCATCCGCGTGGAGGCGGACGAGGTGACGTACAACCTGCACATCGCCCTGCGCTACGAGCTGGAGCTGGCGATGCTGCGCGACGAATTGCCCGTGTCGGAGCTGCCGGCCGCGTGGAACGAGCGCATGCGGCGCTACCTGGGCATCACGCCCCCGGACGACACGCAGGGCGTGCTCCAGGACATCCACTGGGCCTGGGGAGAGCTGGGCTACTTCCCCACGTACTCACTGGGCAACCTCTACGCGGCCTCGCTGTACGCCGCCGCGAACCGGGCGCTGCCGTCGCTGGAGGCGGACCTCACCCGGGGCGACACGTCGTCGCTCCTGGGGTGGCTGCGCGCGAACCTGCACATGCACGGCTTCCGGCTGCCCGCGGAGGAGCGCGTGCGCGCCATCACCGGCGAGGGGCTCACGGACCGGGACTTCCTGGCGTACCTGCGCGCGAAGTACGGCGCGCTGTACGGCGTGAAGCTCTAACGGGCTTCAGGCCGCGAACACCAGCGGGCGGCACGCGCGCGCCAGGTGCAGCGCATCCCGCGCGAGCGCGTGCGAGGCCGGGTCCTGCGCCTCCAGCCACGCGGCGCGGGCCACCTGGCTGCCCAGTTCGAAGCACAGGCTGGCGGTGCGGCGCGACAGCCGGCTCTCCTTCTGGAGCGCGCGCACGTTGAGCTCGCACAGCTCCGCGCACTGGCGCAGCAGGCGCACCGCGTCGTCGTCCGCCGCGACGCCCTGGGCCGTCAGGCGCGCCATGCCCGCCTCGCAGGCCGTCTGGCACTGCAGGCTCGCGGCAATGCACCGGGAGACCTCTGTCCGCGCCCCGCCTGTCCTGGCTCCCAGCATGACCACGCCCTCCCTTTGTGCGGCGTCAAAGGTACGCACGCACGCGGTTCTCGCAACCGGCACCGGAGCCGCAGATGGCGCTTGAACACCTGCGTTCCAGGGTCATGGACAGCGAGCCGGCAAGGGATGCACAAGGCCCGCGCACGATTCAGCCGAATCGTACCCCAGTTGCCTCTTCGTCGCGGGCGAACGTCAGCTTCCCAGCACCGGAAAGGGCTTGAGCAGGGTGACCAGCTTGTCACCGTACAACTTGATCCGCTTTTCCCCGAAGTAGGGCAGCTGCAAGAGCTCCTCCACGTTCGCGGGAGGCTTCGACGCCAGCGCGTCCATGAGCGGATTGGTGAGCACCACGCTGGGCGTCACTTTGCGCAGCGTGGCCTGCTCGACGCGGAACGCCTTGAGCGCGTCCTCGCGCTTGCGCCGGTGGGGGTCGCGCGGACCCTTGGGCTCGCGGTCCAGGTCCAGCTCGCCCCGGGTGGCCTTCTGCTGCTGTTCGCGGATGAGGGCGAGGATGGCGTCGCCGTGCGCGCGCACCACCGCGCCCCGCACGCCGGCCGCGCGCGCCAGGTCCTTGTGCGTGTCCGGCTGCTTCAGGGCCAGGTCGGTGATGGCCATGTTGGACAGCATGCGGCCCATGGGCACGTTGTCCTTCTCCGCCCACTCCAGCCGCAGCTTGTGCAGCCCCTGCGCGATGGCGTGCGCCAGCGCGTACTGCACCGGGGACAGGCCGCTCTTGGACAGCTTGGGCTTGTACTCGGCGCCCGTCTCCGGCCGGGCCTCGGCCTCCGCGCACATGCGCTCGCAGTCCAGCAGCACCTCCTCCAGGATGTCCGCCTCGCGGCACGCACCGCGCACCTGGCGGCCCAGCTCGCAGAGGTAGCGCACGTCGTTGGCGATGTAGTCCCGCATGCCCGGGGGCAGGGGACGCAGCGAGAAGTCGGACTGCTGGTGCTCCTTCGGCAGCTCCACGCCCAGCCGTTCACGGGCCAGGTCCGCCAGGCCCACCTTGGGCCACCCCAGGAGCGTCACGGCGCGGTGCGTGTCGAAGAGGCCGCGCACGCGCACGCCCGCTTCGGCGAGGAACTGCAGGTCGCCCTGGGCGGCGTGGAAGTACTTCGTGCGCCCGGGGTCCTCCATCACGGGGGAGAGCAGGCGCGGATCCACGCCCGGCTGGAGCGTGTCGAAGAGGAAGATGTCCGTGTCGGTGCCCAGCTGGAGGAAGCACAGGCGGGCCCGGAAGGCGTGCATGGCGTCCGCCTCCAGGTCCACCGCCAGCTCCGGCGAGGCCTCCAGCACCCGCGTGGCGGCCTCCTCGCCCGCGCGGTCCACTACATCCACGGCTCCCTGAGGAAAGGTCGGCATCGCGGGGAGCAGGCTAGCGGACCGGCCCGCCCCTTTGACGTGTTTTTTCCCGAACCGCCGCTAGGATGGCCCCGCCGATGAACGACGCCCAACGTCTTGAAAAGAGCCTGCTTGGCCACATGGGCCGGGCCATCGCGGACTTCCGCCTCATCGAGGCCGGGGACCGCATCATGGTGGGCGTGTCGGGAGGCAAGGACTCCTACACGATGCTCCACCTGCTGCGGGAGCTGCAGCGGCGAGCCCCCGTGAAGTTCGACTTGCTGGCGGTGAACCTGGACCAGGGCCACCCTGGCTTCCCGGGCCACGTCCTGGAGGGCTACTTCCAGCGCGAGGGCTACGCCTACAAGATGCTGAAGGAGGACACCTACAGCATCGTCCTGGAGAAGACCCCGCCCGGGAAGACGCAGTGCTCGGTGTGCTCGCGGCTGCGCCGGGGCATCCTCTACAACGCCGCCGTGCACCTGGGCTGCAACAAGATCGCCCTGGGCCACCACCGCGACGACCTCATCCACACGATGCTCCTGAACATGTTCTTTGCCGGGAGCCTCAAGGCGATGCCGCCGCTGCTCAAGAGCGACGACGGCCGCAACGTGGTCATCCGGCCGCTGTGCTACGCGCCAGAGAAGGAGATCATCCAGTTCGCGGAAGCAAAGCAGTTCCCCATCATCCCCTGTGACCTGTGCGGGTCGCAGGAGAACCTGCAGCGCAAGCGGATGCAGAAGCTGGTGGAGGATTTGGGCAAGGAGATCCCCAACGTCCGCCAGAGCCTGCTCAACGCGATGTCGAACGTGCGCCCCACGCACCTCTTGGACAAGACGCTGAACCCGGACCCGCTGAACGCGACGGAAGACGGGCCCGCGGTCACCCCCCCCACCACCGACACGCAAGGGAGCGCCAGTCCATGGCTCGAGAGCAGGCAGTAAAGGCGCGCAAGGAGCGCAACGCGGCGCTGGTGGAAGCCATGCTGCTGGCCGCCATGGCGGACGGCAGCGTGTCCCAGCGCGAGATGCAGACGCTGCTGGCCCGCGTGCTGGAGCGCCCGGAGTTCGAGGGCACGCAGTCCGGCGAGCTGAACCTGCTGGTGGAGTCCAGCGCGGTGCGGCTGTCGGAGGCGCGCAACCTGGAGGAGGTGCTGGCCTCGCTGCGCCGGCGGCTGCCGGACCACAAGAACCGGATGCTGGCCTTTGGCCTGGCGGCGGCGGTGGCGCTGGCGGACCAGCGGGCCACGCGGTCGGAGCTGGGGCTGCTCAAGACGTTCCAGGCGGCGCTGGGCATCTCCGAGGACGAGGTCGCGCAGATCATCGACGTCATCGAGCAGGGGGGCAGCCTGTCGGAGGCGCTGGGCGAGCCCCTGGAGCGGCTGTTCGCGGAGGTGATGGTGCTGGTGCTGGCGGCGGACGGCCAGCTCAAGGAGGCGGAGGCGCGCGCGATGGTGGAGAGCTTCGCGGCGGATCCGCTCTTCCAGAACGTGAGCCCGGAGCGCGCGCAGGGCTTCGTGAGCGAGTCGGTGGCGGCGCTGGCGTCGGACGGGCTGCCCCAGCGGCTGCACGTGCTGGCGCACGGGCTGGCCACGCACTCACAGCGGGTGAAGGCGTACCAGCTGGCCACCAAGATCGCCCACGCGTCCGGGCGGACGAGCACCGCGGAGCAGCGCATCCTGGATCTGCTCCAGGCCACGTTCGGTCTGGCTGACGATGAAGTGGCGCGGTTGGACCAGCAGGGGTAAGCAGGGAGTCGTATGACCCCGCACGTCCCCTCCGGTCCGCGGCACTCCTTCCGTTTCGGCCTGCCGCCGTCGCTGGGCAGTGAGACGGCGCGCGAGCGTGCGGAACGGCTCGCGTCCTTCCTGCAACGCGCGCTGGGCAAGCTGGTGGAGGTGAATGTCGCCACCAGCTACGAGACCCTGGCCAAGGACCTGCTGTCCGGGCGCGCGGACGCGGCCTGGGCGCCGCCCTTCGTGTGCGCGCGCATGGAGGCCATGGGCGTGCGGGTGCTGGCGCGCGGGGTGCGCCGGGGCATGTCCAGCTAC
>NZ_RAVW01000283.1 GCF_003611585.1 Corallococcus exercitus
GCCACCAGCCGCTGCACCTTCACCGCCCGCCGGTCCGACAGCGCGATGCCCGCCGCGCGCAGCGTCCGCAGCGCCTGCGCCAGGTGCGGCCGCACCGGCCCCAGGTCCGCGCCCCGCGCCGCCCGGGCCACCACGTCCAGCGACGCCAGCGACGCCACGCGGGGGGCCGCGTCCGTCCACAGCAAGGCGCCCCCCTCCAGCAGCTCCTCCAGGCGCGGGTCGGGCACCGGCTCCACGAAGATGCGCGCGAGGAAGCGGTCCGCGAAGGCGGCCAGCGCGTCGTCCTCCGGCAGCGCGTTGGACGCGCCCACGCACACGCGCAGCGGACACTGCATGCGCGTGTGGCCGCGCCGGAAGGTGCGCTCGTTGAGCAGGCCCAAGAGCGTGTTGAGGATGGCGGTGGAGCCCAGGAAGACCTCGTCCAGGAAGGCCACCTCCGCCTCCGGCAGCATGCCCGCCGTCTCCGTCTCCACCAGCCCCTCGCGCAGCTTGCGCAGGTCCACCGGCCCGAAGATTTCGGACGGCTCCGTGAAGCGGCCCAGCAGGTACTCGAAGTAGGAGCCGCCCAGGCCACGCGCCGTCCTGCGCACCGCCTCGCTCTTGGCCGTGCCCGGCGGCCCCACGACGAGCAGGTGCTCGCCCGCCACCGCCGACAGCGCCACCAGCTCCACCATCGCCTCGCGCTCCACCAGACCCCGGCTCGCGTCGGTGAGCGCGTCGCGGACCTCGGCCGCCGCGACCTCGAAAGAAACGGACATGCCCGCCAGCCTAGCCTCGCCCCCGGTCCGGCATACAGTGGCGGCATGGATACGAAGTGGAAGTGGCTGGCGGTGGCGGGCGTGCTGCTCGCCGGGCCGGCGGGTGCGGACGGGTGGCACGGCTATGCCTCCGTGGGCGCGGGCATCACCCTGGATCATTTCAGCGAATGGCGCGCCAAGGGCCCCGCCCTCCAGGCCTGGCTCGCCGTGGAGACGCCGCCCGGCCTGTCCCTGGGCGCGGTCTTCGAAACCACCCAGACCTGGGGCCAGCAGTTCGCGGAGGCCAACAACCCGTCCGAGCTCAGCCACGTGCAGCTGGACTACACCGCCGTGGGGCTGGAGGCCCGCCTGCGCTTCCTGGGGGACAAGCCGGTGACGCCGTGGGTGGGCGCTCGGCTGGCGAAGAGCTGGTCGCAGCCCTTCACGCCCAACAGCCTGGGCCAGCTGCGGCGCGAGGACTTCGACGTCACCAGCATGGCCTTCCGCGTGGGCGTGGACGGGTGGATTTCCGACCGGTGGGGCATCTCCATCGCCACCGCCATCCAGTTCTGCGACGTGAAGTTCACGAAGGACGCGGACGACACCAGCGCCAGCGCGGGGGTGAGCGTGAACATGTGCGCCAAGCCGCTCCAGAGCATCGTCGCCGGGCCCGTGCTGCGCTTCTAGCGGGCGCGGGTACGGGTACGGATACAGTGCCCGTCCATGAACGCGCCGCCCTCCACCCCTGCCTCCGGTCCCCGCTGGCTCTACCTGCACGGCTTCGCCTCCGGCCCCGCGTCCGCCAAGGGCGTCTGGCTGGACGCGCACTGGGCGAAGCAGGGCATCCCCCTGGAGCGCCTCAACCTGCGCGTGCCGTCGCTGGAGCACCTGGGCCTGCACGCCATGCTGGACACCGTGCGGGACGCGCTGGGCGCCCCCAATGACCGCGCGGTCGTCATCGGCTCCAGCCTGGGCGGGCTCGTCGCCGCGCGCACCGCGGAAGCAGACGCGCGCGTGAGCGCCCTGGTGCTGCTGGCCCCCGCCTTCCACTTCGTGGAGCAGCTCCAGCGCCGCATGGGCGCCAACGCCTGGGCGGAGTGGAAGCGCACGGGCTTCCTGGAGACGGACGACCACGCGGAGAAGCGCCGCGCGCGCGTGCACCACGGCATCGTGGAGGAGGCCCAGGCCATGGACGCGAAGCGCGGCCCCTGGCCCGACGTGCGCGTGCCCACGCTCATCGTGCACGGTCGACAGGATGACACCTGCGACGTGCGCTATTCGCGCGAGTGGGCCCGGGGCAAGCGCCACGTCCGGCTGGTGGAGGTGGACGACGGCCACGAGCTGACCGCGTCGCTGGAGCTCATCGCGAGGGAGGCGGATGCCTTCCTCGCCCCGTGGGGTGTGGAGCCCGCCCGGCAGGTGTTCACTGGCCGCTGACCCGAGCAGGCCCGATGTGGCCGCCCTGCTTGCGCCGCGAACGCGCCGGTTAAGGTGACGGCCATATGAACCGCGAATACCACCGCTGGCACAGCCCGCGGCTGAACCGGGACATGGAAGTGCTGGTGTACGGGCACTCGGGCGAGCCCGTCATCCTGGTGCCCACGAGCAAGGGCCGCTTCTACCAGGCCGAGGACTTCGGCCTCATCGGCGCCATCGCGGACGGCATCGCCGCGGGCCGCTACGTCGTCCTGTGCGTGGACTCGGTGGATGAGGAGTCCTGGTACAACAAGGACGTCGCCCCCGCCGTGCGCGTGGCCCGCCATGCGCAGTGGGAGGACTACCTCGTCCACGAGGCGGTGCCGCTCGTGCGGGGCCGCTCCAACGGAGGCCGGCTCACGCTCGCCGGGTGCAGCCTGGGCGGCTTCCACACGTACAACGTGGGCCTGCGCCACCCGGACGTCTTCCAGCGCCTCATCTCCATGGGCGGCAAGTTCGAGACGGAGGACTTCCTCGACGGCCACCACGACGAACAGGTGTACTTCCACACCGCGCCGCAGTGGCTGCCGGGCCTGAACGACCCGGGGCGCCTGTCCGCCCTGCGCCGCGTGGAGATGACCCTGGCCGTGGGCGAGCACGACTTCTGCCGCCCCTCCAACGAGAACCTCTCCAAGCTGCTCTGGCAGAAGGACATCCGCAACGACCTGTCCATCTGGAACGGCGGCACCCACGACTGGCCCGTGTGGCGGCAGATGATCCGCCAGTACCTGCCGGCCTGAAGCGCCGGAGTCCGGGCTCCGGACACGACAAAGCCCCCGGTCGGAAGGACCCGGAGGCTCGCGCGCTGCTTCACCGACGGTGCCGGAAGGCTCAGTCGATGGGCATGAAGATCTTGAGGCCGGTGCGGCCGTTGTTCGTCGTGTTGCGCTCGATGAAGTCGCTGGCGGACGAGTGGCCGTCGCCGCTGGTGATGGCCGTGTGGCCGTAGATGCTGCCCGCGGCCGACGAGGTCTTCTCCCACGTGAGGATGAGGCCCGGAATCTTCAGCGCCTCCTCCAGGGACATGTCCACCTGCTTGAACTTGTCGCGCGGCAGGTTGTTGTCGATCTGGTTGCCGTTGCCCGACACGCCGATGCCCATGGCGTTGCGGATGGCCCGGCTCACGCCCGTGGCGCACAGGCCCTGGCTGTTGTAGCCGCCCATGCCCATCGCCGCCGCACGGCCCGCTTCCGCCAGCCGGCGCATCGTGGCGCTCGCGTTGCTGGGGCCCGCGCCCGTCGGGCCGCCCACGTCCACGCCGCCCGTGTTCCCCGTGCCGCCGCCGCGCACACCCCGACGTCCCCCACCGGCGTCGAAGCTGTCGGTGCCCGAGTGCCCAATCTTCAGGTTGTTGCCCGAGAAGATGAGGTCCGGGTTGGAGATGTTGTTGTCCTTCGCCAGCTTCGAAACGGTGGTTCCGAAACGAGCGGCCAGACCAGAGAGGGTGTCGCCAGGGCGGATGCGGTAGTTGGACATGGAGGCTCCTGCGACAATTGTCGGGACTTCCCGATCCAGGTTGCGGCCGTTTCCAAGATTCTTGGAGTTTCCGTCCGGACTGAAACCCTACACCCTCAGCCCTCCAGGGGCCTCAGGGTGCCGGTGCTGACGCGCAAGAAGCGCCACAGCACGGCGGCGGCCACGGTGATGAGCCCCGCGCACAGGCCCCACCAGATGCCCAGCACGCCCATGCCCAGGTGGAAGCCCAGCAGCAGGGTCAGGGGCAGGCCCACGGCGTAGTGGCCCACGATGTTGGCCACGAAGGTGAAGCGCGTCTGGCCGGCGCCGCGCAGCACGCCCGCGCCCACGCCCTGCACGCCGTCGAAGATCTGGAAGATGGCGCTCACCATCAGCAGGGGCAGCAGGAGCGGCAGCACGTCCTCCGGCGCCCCGGCCAGCTTCGCCAGGCCCCGGGGGAAGAGCGCGAACACGAGCCCTCCCAGCGACATGACCACCGCGCCCAGGGCGAAGGCCATCAGCCCGCTCCTCCGGGCCTGGGGCGTGTCGTGCGCGCCCACGGCCCAGCCCACCCGCACGCTGCCCGCGTTGCCGATGCCCAGCGCCATGGTGAAGGTGAGGCTGGCGAAGGAGAGGGCAATCTGGTGCGCGCCCATGCTCTCCGGCCCCAGCTTCGCGGCCAGCACGCCCGCCAGCGCGAAGACGCCCACCTCCGCCGCGATGTGCAGGCCAATGGGCAGCCCCACGCGGAAGGCGCGCAGCTGGTCCGCCATCACCGGCTTGCGCGACGGCCGGTCCGGCACCGGGATGGCGTGCACCGCCCTCGCGACGATGAGCACCTCCAGCGCCGTGCACAGCAGCGTGGACAGCGCCGCGCCCGCCGCGCCCATGGCCGGCACGCGGGTGAGCGGCCCCGCCCACGCGGGCAGTGACGCGCCGCCAAAGACGAACAGCGGCACCAGCATCAGGTTGAGCACGTTGGCCAGCACGGTGGACACCACCAGCGGCCGGGGCATCCCGATGGCCTGCAGGTACGCACGCACCGTGAGGAAGATGAGCATCAGGGGCAGGCTGGGCGCGCGGAAGTGCAGGAAGGCGCGCACCTGGACGATCTGCTCCTCCGCCACGCCCACCCACGGCAGGCCCGACGGCACCGTGATGAGCACCGCCCACAGCACCACGCCCACGGCCGCGGACAGCCACACGCCCTGCCAGAGCACGTCCCGGGCACGGCGCGGGTTGCCGGCGCCAATCGCCTGCGACACCAGCGGGTCCACGCCCATCATCAGCCCCATGCCGAAGCTGCTGACGGCGAAGAAGAGGGCGTGGCTCAGCCCCACCGCCGCCAGGGCGGACGTGCCAGCCCGGCCGACGATGAAGGTGTCCGTCACGCCCATCAGGGACTGCCCCGCCTGCGCGATGCACAGGGGGATGGCCAGCCCCAGCAGGGCGCGCAGCTCCCCCCGGATGCCGCGGGCCGGGGGGGAGGACGACAGAGAGGGCTCGACGGCTTCGGGCGGCATGGCGGGGCCTATAGGGAAGGGAGCGCGTCGGCGCAAGCGACGCACGCCCCTCTCCCGCCTGACCGCCCGCCTGCGTCAGGGCGTGCTGGCCGGGAACGGCACCGTGACGAGCGGCGTCTGGAGGCTGTCCACCTTCGACACGCGCACGCCCGCGTCGCTGATGGCGTAGACGTAGTCATCCGCCATCACGCTGCGGCGCACGTCCGGCACGTAGTAGTAGCTCCACTGCGGCATGTTCATGGTCTTGAAGAGGTCCGACATGGGCAGCGCGCCCACCGGGGAGATGCCCGCCGCCAGGTCCACGCGGAACACGCGCAGCTCCGTGCGGAAGTTCTGCCAGTAGCTCTCGTAGGAGGAGTACGACCGCGAGTAGTCCGTGAACGGGATGGCCACCAGCCCCTTGGCCGCGAAGTAGTTGAAGGCCTTGTGCTCGTAGAGGGCCTCGCTCCAGCCGTAGGCCTCGCCCACCAGCTGCGTGGAGACCTCCTTGGGGTTCGCCAGGTCGCCGACGTCGAAGAGGGACAGCTTCACCGTGCTCGTCCCGCAGCAGCCGCCGTTGGCCTCCCGGTGGATGCCCAGCGTCAGCAGGTGGTGGTCGCCCACCGGGTGCATGTACGTGGAGAAGCCGGGCACCTTCAGCTCACCCACCTTGTGCGGATGGGCGGGATCGCTCAGGTCGAAGGTGAAGAGCGGATCCACCTGGAGGAAGGTGACGACGTAGCCGCGGTCACCCACGAAGCGCGCGCTGAAGATGCGCTCGCCGTCGGCCAGGTCCTCGCTGCGGCCCAGCTCCGCCAGGTGCCCGTCCTTCACGCCCAGCGTCGTCACGCGGCTGGCCGTCGTCGTGCGGCCCCACCACCAGTCGGGGTGCTCGGGCTCCGGGATGCGCGTGGTCACCGTGGTGGCCATGCGCAGCACGCCCTCGTATTCGTCCATGGCGAACTGGTCGATGGGCGTGCCCTCCACCGTGCCGGAGCCCACGTACACCGCGCGGCCCGGCTGGCTCAGGTCGAACTTGTGCAGGTAGGTGAAGTCCTTCTGCCCGGGCAGCGGCCACCACCAGTAGTGCGGGTGCGCCAGGTACAGCGACTGCTTCGACGCGTACACCGTGCCCGGCTCCGCCACCAGGCTGGTGCGCCCCGGCGCCGCCGTGCGCGCGTCCAGGTCCAGCGAGGCCACCGTCACGAAGCCCAGCGCGGACGGCGCGTTGCTCCGGTAGAAGTCACCGCAGGACGTGGGCAGCGACGTCGTCACGCCCGACGCGTCCACGTGCCGGCCCGCGGGCAGCCACTTGTCCAGCGTGTTGGCGCGGATGCTCTTCTCGTTGCTCTTGATGAGCGCGTCGATGGCCTGGGTGAGCTTGTCCTCGTCCTTGTAGAGGTCCTCCGAGTAGTCCACCCAGAACTTCACGTCCTCCGGCCAGCGGAACGCGTCCGCCAGCACCAGCCGCACGTTGCTGTCCACGCGGCGCGCCTGGCTGAAGATGCCGGGCAGGTAGACCTGATCCACCACCGTGGGGTGCGCCACGTCCGACACGTCCACCGTGGTCACCTTGGTGCTGTCGGCGTTGTAGTAGCCACAGTTGAAGCCGTAGCAGGCGATGTCCGCCATGGGGACCATGCTCCCGCCCACGCCCCCGTTCGTCTTCGCCGGGACGCCCGGCAGCGACTGCGCCACCTGCGAGATGATGACCAGCCGGTGGTGCTCGTCGAGCAGCATCTCCCGGGGCCAGCCCTCCACCTCCAGCGTCGAGGCCAGCGTGAGCTGCTCCGCGGGCCACGAGCGGTGCGCGTACAGCCGGTTGCCCGACAGCACGAAGATGCGCGTGCCGTCGTTCTGCACGAAGTCCGACTCGTGCACGCCCTCCACCTGGTTGTTGGTGCCGGTGGAGTCCTTGGGCGCCTGGCTGCCGCCGCCGGACGACATGTTCCCGCCACCCGCCGAGTCCTCCGCGGGCATCGGGCCGAAGACGACGCCGCCGCGCCCCCGTCCGAAGCGGTCCCAATAGCCGGGCTTCTGCTGCTCCAGGCTCGCGCGCATCTGCTTCGTCGCGGTGTCCTCGATGTACCGCTCCAGCCCCGAGCAGTCGTTGAAGGACTCCAGCTTCAGCGACTGCTGCACGGGCTCGTTGTCCAGGCCGTCCGGCGCCTTGTTCCCCCCGTCACCGCACCCCACCGCCAGGAGCGTGAGCCCCACCGTTCCGAAAAGACTCCAACGCATGCGTGATTCCTCCCGCGAAAGCCTCGCGGGGCGCAGCGCTTTGCCACGCCCATGCCAGGGGGAAATCCCGTGCCGTCTGTCCGTGATTGCGGGGGGTTGGAGCGCGCGCGGGGGCACCCGCCGCTCTCAGAAACCTGAGGCGCGCACGGGACCCGCGGTGGGAAAACCGAGGGTCTGGGGCACGAAGCGCACGAAGCGCTGCTGCAGCTGCGCGTCCATGCCCTCCAGCCGCAGGCCCATGCCCGTCTGCGAGCGGAACGCGCCGCCCATCCCGGGCGGGTTGCACCACGCCACCACCGCCTGCGCCTCGCAGGGCGTGCGCTGGCCGGCCATCACCAGGCGCAGGGACAGCCGCGAGCCCTCGCGCGCGGGCGTGAGCGTGCGCACGAAGAGGCCCTGGGGGCTGGCGTCGTGGCTGAAGCCGCTGAGCGTGGGGCCGCCCTGCGTGTTGAACTCCACCACGGTGAAGAAGGGAACGCGCTCCGCGGCCCTCAACGGCACCGTGCCCGGCGACAGGCGCGCCATCACCTTCGCCAGCAGTTCGTCCGCGCCCAGCTGCCGCTTGAGCAGCAGCGGCGCGCCGCTCAGCGCCTGCGCGCGCTCCAGCACGTCCGGCGCCTCCTCCACGCGCGACATCAGGACCAGCGGCTTGCGCGGGAACTGCTCACGCAGGCGCGTGGCCAGCGCCAGGGACTCGCGCGGCAGCCGCGACACGTCCACCACGAAGCCGTCCAGCCGCTCGCCCTGGGCCTGGGCCTGCGCCGCCGCGTCGTCCAGGTCCTTGGCGTAGAGCACGTGCAGCCCCTCGTGCTCCAGCGCTCCGCCCAGGAAGGTGTGCAGGAAGCGGCCGCCCTCCACCAGCAGCACGCCCCGCCCGCGCGGCGGACCCGTCCAGGCGCGCTCGCGCGACAGGCGCACCGCGGCCACCTTCGCCGCCAGCGCCTCCTGGCTCACCGGCTTGGGCAGGAAGTCGTCCGCCCCCGCGCGCCCGCAGTGCATCACCTCGTGCGGTTCGTCCGCGGCGGTGAACATCACCACCGGCACGTTGCGGCCGGCCGGGTGCGCCTTCACCATGCGGCAGGCTTCGTCCCCCTGGAGCTTCTCCAGGTGCAGGTCCATGAGGATCAGCGCCGGCGTCCGCTGCGCGAGCTCCGCCAGGCACGCATCCGCCCCCTCCAGCCCCACCGCGTCGCAGCCCATGCGCGACAGGTGCAGCCGCATCACGTCCCGCGCCGTCCGCGAGTCGTCCACCACGAAGACCAGGTCTCTCGGGCGGGGAGAAAAGCCGGGGGTCATCATGACATCCGGAGATAAGCGGACTCCGCGAAAGGCACCACGGACCCGGCGCCATAACGTGCGCTGGTGGACGCCTTTTCCGTGTGCCGCGGGACGTCAGCCGCGGGGCTCGGCGCGGCCGGACAACAACTTCGTGAGTTGGCGGGCAATCAGGGCGCACTGCGCGGCGTCCCCGGCGGCCAGCGCGTCCTTGCCGCCCACCAGCAGCTGCTGCACGGTGCCCACGGCCGTCTCCGCCTCCGGGCTGGGGTTCTCCCGGGCGCTCTGCTGGAGCAGGCGGGCAAGCTTCTCCCCGCGCTCCAGCAGCTTGCGGAAGGTCTCCTCCGCCTTGCGCGCGTCCACCACGCCCTGCGCCTGGGCGTAGTTGGACTGCTCCTGGCCCAGCTTCTCCGCCTCGCCCTGCGGCAGGGTGGCCCGGGCCTCCAGGCGCACCAGCTCCATGTTGCCGGAGGTCAGGTCGGTGGCCTTCACCGCGAGGATGCCCTCGCCGGACAGCTCGAAGACGACCTCCAGCGGCGTCTCCCCTCGCGCGGCGACGTGCAGGTTCTTGAGGACCACCTCGCCCAGCTTGTGGTTCTCGTCCTGGAACTCGCTCTCGCCCTGGTACACCGGGATGCGCGCCTCGGCTTGGCCGGAGGTCCCCGGGAAGAAGATGTCGCGCGCCACCACCGGCACGCCCGTGTTCTTGGGGATGAGCCGCTTCACCCGGCCGCCCATCACGCCCACGCCCAGGCTCTGGCTGGCCACGTCCAGGAGCAGCGCCTGGCCCGCCTGCCGGATGAGCTCGTCCGCCTGCACCGCGGCGCCCAGCGCCACGGCCTCGTCCGGGTGCACGTCCGTGGAGGGCGCGCGGCCGAAGAAGTCCGCCACCAGCCGGCGCACCAGGGGGACGCGGGTCATGCCGCCCACCAGCAGCACCACGTCCACGGAGCGCGGATCCATGCGCGCTTCCGCCATCACGCTCTTGCAGACGTCCAGGCACCGGCGCGACAGCGGCTCCGACAGCGTCTCGAAGAAGCTGCGCGTGAGCGCGGTGTTGATCTCCGTGAAGCGCTTCGCGCCCGACGTGTGGTCCCCCAGGCCGGACACGGAGATGGTGGCCTCATCGGACTCGGTCAGCTCGCGCTTGGCCGCCTCCGCCGCCACCTTCAGCCGCCGCAGCGACTGCGCGTCCTTGGAGACCGCCTCCTGGAAGGAGTCCTCCACCTGCGCGAGCAGCCACTGGACGATGCGCTGATCAAAGTCCTCGCCGCCCAGCGCGTGGTCGCCGCCGGTGGCCTTCACCTCGAAGACGCCCGCCTTCACGTCCAGGATGGACACGTCGAAGGTGCCGCCGCCCAGGTCGAACACCAGCGCGCTGCCCTCGAAGCCGCGCGACAGGCCGTACGCCAGCGCCGCCGCGGTGGGCTCGTTGACCAGCCGCACCACCTCCAGCCCCGCGATGGCCGCCGCTTCCCGCGTGGCCTGGCGCTGGTTGTCGTCGAAGTTCGCAGGGACGGTGATGACGCACTTGCGCACGTCGCGCCCGAAGTGCGCCTGCGCGTCCAGGCGCAGCTCCCCCAGGATGAAGGCGGACACCTGCGCCACGGGCAGCACGCGGCCGGACAGCTTCACGCGCACGTCGCCCGTGGGGCCGGCCACCAGCGGGTACGGCACCACCGCCTTCGCCTGCTGCACCAGCTCCGGCGTGTAGCGGCGTCCCAGGAAGCGCTTGGTGGCCCACACCACCGCGTCCGGGTGCTCCTCCGCCAGGGCCTGGGCCGGCTGCCCCACCAGGCGGTCGCCCGCCCGGGTGAGGCCCACCACCGAGGGCGTGAGGCGTCCTCCCGAGCGCGAGGGGATGAGGCGCGGACGGCCGTCTTCCACGGTCGCCACGACGCTGTTGGTGGTGCCCAGGTCGATGCCGATGACAGGTTCTTGCATGGCGAGGGGTGGGTCCCACGCTACGGGTAAGGGCCCACTTCCGCCAAGTCCTGTTCCACCCAGGTCGTCCGCTGCCGGGCGCGGACCTGCCTTTTGGGGCCCAACGGCGGCCACCAGCGCACACCCGAAGCGCCCACCCGTGCACGCTTCCCCGCCCGCTGTCTTCAGACCTCGGGAGGTCCCGGGCGGCCACCGCGCCGGCATCATTGCCGCCAGGGACGCCCCATGCTAAGGGCGCCAGCGTCATGGTGAACGTCTCCATCGCCCGCCGCTACGCCCGCGCCATCCTCGACGTCGCAGCGGAAGGCAACCGCACCGACGCCGTCGCGGAGCAGCTCAACGCCTTCGCCGCCGTCGTGGGCCAGAGCCCCGACCTGTCGGACGTGCTGCTCAACCCCGCCTACAGCCGCGCCCAGCGCAACCGCGTGGTGGAGGCCCTGCTGCAGTCCATGCCCTCCCCCGCGGAGCCCGCGCTGGCCAACGCGCTGCGCCTGCTGGTGGACCGCAACCGCCTGGGCTACCTGCCCGACATCGCCCGGCTCTACCGCGACATGGCGGACGCCCGCGCGGGCCGCATCCGGGGCCAGGTCACCAGCGCCGCGCCGCTGTCGGCCGACGCCGTCACCCGCCTCCAGCAGTCGCTCCAGCAGCTCACCCAGCGCAACGTCGTGCTGGAGACCAAGGTGGATCCGTCCGTGCTCGGCGGTGTGGCCGCCCAGGTCGGTGGCACCCTCTACGACGGCACCCTGCGCACCCAGCTGGAAGAGATGCGCCGCCAGCTGAAGTAGCCGCACCCCTGGGACTCCCGGTGCGACCCACGTGCCGGGTTGTCCGGGTTGCCCCGCAGTCCTAGTCAAACCTGTATTTCCCGTCGGCTCGGGGAATGGGTATACTTCTCGTCAACGCGGACAAGCCCGCGTTTTCCGAGACGACCCGCCCATGCCGCAGCCTGTGTTCCAACGGCTTCCCGGAGCCCTTCCGTCCCCGGGGGTTCCCGAGGAGACCCTGCCCTTCCTGGGAGCGTTGCTCAACGCGCCGGGTTGGGGGGTGGCGCTGGTGGACGGGGACTCCCGCCTCGTCTGGATGAACGACCTGCTGGCGCAGCTGTGCGGCCGGCCGTCGGCGCTCTGCGTGGGCCGCTTCCTGTCGGAGGCGTGGCCGGGTCTGGCGCCGCCCCTGTCGCCGCTGCTCGCGCGGGCGCAGTCCGGTGAGCGCGTGGCGGAGGAGCTGGTGCAGGGCCGCTTCGGCGAGGTGGGCACGCTGCGCCACCTCACCGTGAGCGCGATGCCGGCGGGCTCGGCGGGCGTGATGCTGCTCCTGCGGGACACCTCCACGCGCCTGCGCGAGGAGGCGGCGCTGCGCGCGAGCGAGGAGCACATGC
This sequence comes from Corallococcus exercitus, assembly GCF_003611585.1. Taxonomy (GTDB): domain Bacteria; phylum Myxococcota; class Myxococcia; order Myxococcales; family Myxococcaceae; genus Corallococcus; species Corallococcus exercitus. The sequence continues at coordinate 12,012 of NZ_RAVW01000283.1, forward strand.
GCTCCATCGTGGAGATCTCCTGCGACGGGTACTTCTTCCACGACCGCGGGCAGTTCCTGGAGATCAGCCCCGGCCTGGGGCGTCTGCTGGGCTACTACGAGACGGCGGAGCTGATCGGCCGGAACATCCTGGACTGCGTGGCGCCGGAGTTCCGCGCCCCCGCCCGCGACGTGATGGAGCGCGGCGTGGAGGCCCCGTACGAGCTGGCCGTGCTCCACCGCGACGGCCGCCGCATCCCCGTGGAGGTCATGGGCCGGCCGGCCACCTTCCAGGGCCGCGCGGTGCGCATGGGCGCGGTGTGGGACGTGAGCATCCGCAAGGCCGCCGAGGAGCGCCTGATGCGGATGGAGCACTTCCGCGACCAGTTCCTGGACGCGGCGGGGGACGGCTTCAAGGCCCCGCTGCAGAGGCTGCACTGCGACGTGCTCGCCCTCCAGCACGCCGCGTCCCTGCCGGAGGACCTGACCGAGCAGGTG
>NZ_RAVW01000284.1 GCF_003611585.1 Corallococcus exercitus
GGCTGGAGGTGGGTTCCGCGACGGCGCTGCCGGGGGGCGAGGGGTCGTTCGACGTGGTGTTCGCGTTGGAGTCCGCGATGCACTTCCGGACGCGGCAGGACTTCCTGCGCGAGGCGTTCCGGGTGTTGAAGCCGGGAGGCCGGCTGGTGATGGCGGACATGGCGCAGAAGACGGACCGCGAATCGGGCGCGGGGCTGCGGCAGCGGCTGCGCTACCGCTACTGGCGCGGGCTGATTGCCTTTCCGGAGGAGAACGTCTGGTCGACGGAGCGCTACCTGTCGGAGCTGCGGCGGGCGGGGTTCCAGGACGCGAAGGTGGAGTCCATCGCGGACGACGTGTACCCGGCGGTGAACACGGCGATCGTGGCGCTGCGAGGGATGGCGCAGTTGGAGAAGAACCCCGGGAGCACGTCCCTGCACCAGGTGCGCGCGGACGTGCACAAGGCGATGCGGATGACGCCGGAGCAGCTCCAGTGGCCCGCGCTGTTCAACTGCGACGAATACGCCGTGGTCTCCGCGCGCAAGCCGTGACAGTGGTTGACGGGCCGGGCCGGAGCGGCGGTAATCCGCGACGGTAGGGCCTCCGGACCTGGTGGCCGGCCCGGTCTTCAAAACCGGTGAGGGGCTGCGAGAGCAGTCCCTGGCGAGTTCGATTCCCGTGCCCTACCGCCACTCTCCCCTGAGCTGAAGGGCCGCGCTTGGTGCCGCATGAGCGGGCCCCGCTGCTGTCACGACCGGACGCGACTGCACCGCCAGGTGCTGGAGGGGCCCTGGCAGCGACCTGTCACGGAGGAAGACGAGGTAGAGTCTCCGGGACTTCCTGCCTGACCGGAGCCGTCTTGAAGTCGTCCCGTACCGCCAGCCCGGCTCCGGGCTGCGTCCCGGCACACGCCCACGAGGCGCCCGGGCCGCGGCGAGAGGAAGAGCCCATCTCGGGCGTGGAGGCCGCGCTCGACGACGTCCTGCGACGCGGGCACCCCATGCTCGACTCCACGGGACAGGCCGAGGCGGGCCGTCCCACCAATGGAGGCCAGCCACCTCCCGCACCGCCCACGCGCAAGGGCCTTCCGACACAGCCATTCGGGATCATGACACGCCAGGCTCGCGGGCCCGACGAGCGCCCGACGCTCGAAGCGAGAGCGACCCCACCAGGCACCCGGGCCACCGGCGCGACAGCTCCGCCGGAGGCCATCTCCTCCGGTTCTACGCCTGCTGACGGCGCCTCCGCGCCCAGCATCCAGCGCCTGCCGTGGGCCCCCATCCGACCCGAGCCCCGCAGGCCCGGGACGCGCGCCCAGGCCCTGGCCTATGCCCCGCCCGCCTCGCCGGAGGACTCCCGCGAGCCCCAAGGTGCCAGCCCCCCTCCGGGGACCGGAGCGCCTCCCTCGGCCAGCTTCCGCCCGTCCGACACCGCCCACCCGACGGGGATCCCCCAGCGCGTGCTCGCGAAGATGGAGTCTGCCTTTGGCACCCGCTTCTCCGACGTGCGCGTGCACCCGGGCTCGTCGCGGGCGCGGGAACTGGGTGCGCTGGCCTACACGCAGGGAAACCAGATTCACGTGGCGCCTGGCCACTTCGCCCCGGAGACCCGGCGGGGCCAGGAACTGCTCGGGCATGAACTGGCGCACGTGGTGCAGCAGCGCTCCGGCCGGGTGCGAGCGACCGCCCAGTTCAAGGGCACGTCCCTCAACGAGGACGCCGCGCTCGAGGCCGAGGCGGATGCCCTGGGCGCCCGCGCCGCGTCCACGCCCATGCCGATGGGGCCCGTGCGAGCCCCCGCCCCCGGGCCCCACCGGAGCGCAACCCGCGGAGGCGTGGTCCAGCGCCTCAAGTACCACCAGCTCTCGGACGCCCAGCGAGAGGCGGTCGACCGCGCCGCCGAGGAGCAGTTCCACGAGGCGGCCACCCACTTCGAGCAATACATCGGCAGGCGTGCCAGCGAGGACGCCCGCGCGCAGAAGATCGCGGACGAGCTGTTCCAGCGCTCGGTGCTCCTGGCTGAGACGGTCTACTTCAACAGTGCCCGCCAGAAGGAGAAGACGCTCGAGGCGCACTATCAGGAGATCTTCGGCAGCAAGGGCCGCACGGACATCACCGGAAGCGTGGGCGCCAACCCCGAGGTGATGCGGGAGGTGTTCCGGGCCGGCACCTTCCGCGAGAAGATGTCGATGTTCTACGTCGCGATGGCCGAGAACCAGACGTTCAACAAGCTGCTCTCCGAGTACTCGGCCATGCTGGACAAGGAGTTCGCGAGCCAGCTGGGGGACGTCGCGCACGTCACCCGCGTCCAGACGCTCCAGGGCCTGAACCCGTACGTGGGCAAGCGCCAGAAGAAGGAATACTTCCGGCGCGCCATGGAATGGGTGCAGATGGAGATCGACCTCGAACGCAAGGCCCTCCTCCAGTCGCAGGGAGAGAAGGCGAAGACCGTGCTGTCGCGCGAGGAGGCCTTGCAGCAGAAGGAGGACGACGAGGCGCTGGCCGCGGGCATCCTGGACTTCGTCACCGGCGGAAGCATCGTCGGAGACGAGACGACCGACGCGAAGAAGCGGGCGAACTTCCGGGGGATGGTGGAGCTGGTCATGCGCCTGCGCTACGCGGGCGCGCAGCCGAGCAGTACGGACACGTACGCGCTCCTCGGCGGCGTGGCCGAGAAGAAGGCGCTGCTCGTCACCGACCTGGAGACCCACGAGAAGCGCTTCTCCGCGGGCCTCGGCTGGCTGAAGGTCCTGATGGACCGGGTGTTCGCCGAGCACGAAGAGAAGCTGAAGGCGAAGCTCTTCCAGGAGGCCAGCGCGGGCGATGTCGAGCCCGAGGCATTGAAGCGGCGGCTGAAGAAGCACGTCCTGGAGGCGGCCTTCACGAAGCTGGGGGGCACCATCCGCGATACGGAGAGCCGGAAGCGGCCGGACGCCGAGCTGGAGCAGTTGCTCACCGAGACGCTGGAGGCCCAGGTGAAGAACCTGGACCCCGTCGTGAAGGAGCAGCAGGCGGAGGACCGCCGGGCGGAGCTGGGAGTCGCCGATGACAAGCTGGCGGAGTCACTCGCGGAGCGGAGGTTCGGGATGAACTTCTTCGGACCGTCGCTCCTGAATGCCAAGAACTCCCTGGAGGAGAGCCGCAAGGGAACCGACCGCGCCTACGCGCCCCCCAGCCAGCAGACCAGCGACAAGACCCCGGGCGAGCTGGAGTCCACGCCGTTCCAGCTCACCTACCGCGAGCTGGGGCAGGCCTTCTACAAGCCCGAGGAGCTCGCCGAGCGGCTGGCGCGGTTCAAGAAGAAGCAGGGAATCACCACCGAGGCGAAGTGGGACGAGACGGCCCAGGAGGCATTCCGCAAGGAGCTGCTGGCGGAGACCCGGGACAAGAAGCTGCCGTGGAAGCCAGGCGTGAAGTTCTGGATCCTGGACCCGAAGAGCCCCTTCATGCAGGCATCCGAGCTGCTCCGGGTGAAGGTGGGCGCGGCGCTCTCCGGCACCACGGACCGGGTGATGCGCAGCGCGAAGTACCTGGGCTTCACGGGCGCGGAACTCGATGACGTCCTGCTCGCGTGCCTCGGCTGGATGCTGCCGGCGCATGACCACACCTATTACGAAATCATGAAGGCCGCCGAGCCCTACCTGGACATCCGGCCGAAGAAGCAGCCCTTCCCCGACCTCATCATCGACGTCGACTACGCGAATGGCTTCGGCTACGCCAAGGTCCTCGACTACTTCAAGGACATCCCCCCCACGGCGCTGCCGAGCCACTACCTGTCGCTCGCGCACAAGGACGTCCTCGCCGAGAAGCTCACGGCGGGCGAGAAGGAGCCGTCCCCCGAGAGCACGCTCCGCATCGAGTCCGACCACGAGGAGCAGGAGGTCCTCACTGGCGACCCGGTGCGATACACCGTGCGCAACCACTCCGGGCAGCCGGCCCGCTACGAGTGGTACTACCTGCGGCACGAGAGCGGCGAGGCCCGGGGCACCCGAGGCGCCGGCGGTGAGCGGTTCGACGCCACCTGGATGCACAAGGGGGTCTACAAGCTCTACTGCCTAGTCTACCTCAATGACGAGCCCACCCCCGTCGCCACGCTGCGCTACGACCAGCTCGTGCACTCCCGCGAGGCGCGGCCCGCGCGGACCGTGCCAGAGTCAGGGGGGCTGACACCGAGCGTGGAGCGCACCCCGGTGTCCGCCCATGCGACCTTCACCGCCTGGAACGAGGAGCTGCACGAGGTGCCGCTGCGCATCTCCTTCATCGAGCACGCCCCGTCCGGAATCATCGCCTGCAAGCTGGAGGCTCCGGAGGTGCTGGAGGCGCGGCCCTCCGAGAGCGCGCGGTGGAGCACCTACTGGGGGCGGGCGCGCCAGCCTCGCGGGCTCACCGGCGGCGCCGAGGTGAGGAGGCTGTTCAACGCGTCCCGCCGCAAGCCGAAGGACCGCAGGCTGCTGAGGGCCGAGGCGCTCCTGCTGGCCGCGCAGCAGTGGGGGCGGCGGAACACGTACACCCGGACCGGGTCCATCAACGTGGACATCTTCGACACGGCGACCCGGGTGGTGCTCAAGGAGCACTTCTTCTACGTGGACCGCCCCGGGGCGACCGCGCGCGACGACGTCCCGGTGCCGGTGCCCGCCTACCGCGTCCAGGGCGGCGACTTCCTGGCGGGAATCAAGAGCTCCGTCCGGCTCGTCGACACCGCGAGCGGCGGGCTCGACGTGTCGGGAGACGCGATGGTGTGGATCAACTTCGCGGACCGGGCGCGCATGGTGTGGTGGCTGAACAACCGCAGCGATCGCTCCTACAGCGTCAACTTCCGGGTGAGCTCCGACTATCTCAAGGGCGTCGCCACCACGGCCGTGCCCGAGGCGGAGGCCAACCGGACGGAGCACGGCAGCCCCGTCAACAAGGGCAAGCCCATCATCTCCCAGGACCGCGCGACCCATCAGTACGCCATCCTGCGGCAGCATGAGCACTTCCCGGACTTCGGAGGGCTCAAGCGCAAGGCGATTGGCGGGGTGGTGAAGATGTTCCAGTGGAAGACGTTCGACATCAAGACGCCCCGGGGGGGCCTGATGCCGGGCGGCACCGGCATCCTCGCGCAGCCGTTCAACGCCGAGCTGCGCAAGGCCAAGGACGAGGAACTCAAGGTCCGGCTGCTCACCTATATGGGCGCTCCCACCGAGAACATCCAGTACCACCGGGGGCTGCAGCAGGCCCACGAGCGCGCCGGGCAGAAGCAATGGCTGGAGGACTACACGAAGAACCTGCGCAAGCCGGGCAAGGACGAGCTGTCCACCAGCGATCGCCGGCTCGCCTCGGAGCTGTCGGACGAGGAGCTGCGTCAGCGCCGGCCCACGTACGTGGCGAACATGAAGGAGGGCCTCAGGAAGGAACTGAGTCCCCAGCTCGGACCGGCCATGGGCAAGCTTGGCGAGGGCAAGGAGGTGGACCCCACCAAGCCGAAGACGGAGGCCAGGCGGCTGTTGCAGGAACTGAGCCCCACCTTGACCAAGCTCGCCGAGCGGGTGCGTGAGTTCGCGAAGCAGCAGGCCCTGCCGGTGGAGTTCAAGCAGGAGGTCATCACCGTCGCGTTCAATGAGCTGGTGGCGGACTTCCTGAGGACGGCCAAGGCCGTCAAGGGCATCCAGAACGAGGCCCTGCGCGAGAAGCTCATCTCCTATTCCCGGTTCCGCGTGAGCACCCTTCGCGGCATTCCGTCGCCGGGCGGTTCCGACACGACGCCCCCCGAGGGCACGTCCGCGCCCAGGACGCCCACGCAGCCGGGCCCCGAGACGGCCCAGCGCATCGACGTGGGAGCCCTGTCCCTGGGGCCGGTGTCCTTCGCCCGGGAGCAGGCCCGGCTGGCGGTGGGCGGTCTGGAGAACGCGGGCAACACCTGCTACCTCGCCTCGATGATGCAATTGGTGGCGCTCTCCCCCACCTACCGCGCGCTGTTCGAGCAGCCCGTGGAGGGGCTCACGGCCCAGCGGCGGACGGTCATCGAGCTGGGGCGCGGTGTCCTCACCGCCATCCAGCGCGGTGACACCGTGGCCCGCGACACCATGGAAGCGTTCCGCACGGCGCTGATCGCCGCCGGGTGGCTGCAGGGTACGCGGGACGATGCCGCCAGCCAGCAGGACGCGGCGATGTTCTTCCGCTTCCTGATGGAGGACTTCTTCCACGCGCCCGTCAGCCCGCTCGAGCGGCACGACTGGAGCGTGCCTGACCGTTACGCGCACACCCAGCAACGCAACGAGCCGCTCGTCCAGCTCGGCGGCCTCGGCGCATTGCCGCTCTCGCGGGGGCGCACCATCGACGAGCTGATGGCGGACCTCTATGGCAACCCCCAGCGGGAGGCGGACCGGGGCGGCGACATCATCCACCGCCATACGCTCCAGGGCCCGATGCCCCAGGACCTCACGGTGCAGCTCATGCGGTACGACTTCAACCAGCTCACCAGGCAGTACTCGCCGCGGCTGGAGGTCATCAACGTGGGCGAGGAGCTGCGCATCTCCGGGGCGCTCACCCCGGACGGGAACCACTACATCTACAGGCTGGAGGGCTTCGCCCAGCACCTGGGGATGAGCCCCAGGAGTGGCCACTACATCTCTTACGTGAGACGGGGCGAGCAGTGGTACCGCGCCAGCGACGAGAACGTCCAGCCGGTGTCCGCGGAAGTGGCGGCCCACGCGAGGCTCCGCGGGTACGTGTACCACTACCGGCTGGACCGCACCCAACCGGGGCCCTTCCCGGTCCTGCCCCCTTCGGAGGCCGAGCTGCACCTGCAGCAGCTCGTAAGAGACCCCTCCTACGAGTGGCGGCTCCTCGAGCCGCGGATCCGCGAGTCGCGGAATGACCCGGAGCAGATCCGCGACCTGCTGGTGCTCCTCGGGAAGGAGAAGCGGGCGGAGCTGCGCCGGTACCTCGGGGCGCTCGTGCCGGCCTCGCCGGAGGACGCGCGGCTGAAGTCCATGCTCCTAGACCTGCTGGTGTCAGTGGGGCTGGAGTCGGGAGGGTTCTAGCCGCACCTCCCCTCCCGGCCGGCCGTCGGGTAGCGTCCGGGGGCGGCGGCATCACGAGGGAGACAGCGAGCCATGGCGAACGCAGGTGGAACGGTGCTCCGAGACGTCAGCGTCAGCCTGGGCGCGCTGATTCGCGCGAACGTCTTCATCGAGAAGCCCGGGGACGTGGACGTCGAGTACCACTCCCCCGCCAGCGAGGAGACGGCGACCCAGGGGCGCCGCCCGGTGATTCTCGTCTACCTCTACCGGATGGCGGACAACCCCTACCTGCGCAACACGCCTGACTCCCTCGTCCGCACCCCCAAGGGCTTCGTGCGCCGGGCCGCGCCCGCCGTCGTCGACCTGATGTACCTGATGGTCGCCTACGCGCAGAACGCGGAGCTGGAGCTCATCCTGATGGACCGGCTCAAGCGCCTGTTCGCGGACGCCACCGTGCTGGAGAAGGACACGCTCAAGGGCGGGCTGCGCGCCACCGGCAATGACTACCTCACCATCGTCCCGGACAACCTGGGCCTGAACGACATCCACCAGGTCTGGGCCAGCTTCCCCAACAAGCCCTACCGGCTGTCGCTCTTCTACACGGTGACGCCCGTCAGCATCCCCCGCGTCACCGAGCAGCCGGTGCAGCGCGTCTACGAAGTCACCACCACCTATGACGTGCGCGTGGAGCCCGCCGCGAAGGAGGAGGAATGACGCCGCCGACCCGGCTGAAGGTGAGGGCCCGGCTGTCGGTGGCCATCCAGGTGACGGATGCGCGCTCGGGCGAGGTGCTCACCGCGGGCGTGGCGTTCCACTTCCCCGCCCCGGAGCCCCGGTGGGAGTCGCGGCTCACCCCGGATGGCTTCCACGCCTTCATCGGCCTGCCTCCGGGCCGCCAGATGGCGCGCGTCATCGCGCCCGGGTACCAGCCGCTCGACACGACCTTCACCGTCCCGGAGAAGCCAGACGACTCCAACGCGGTGCTCACCCTGGCGCTCCAGCCCGCGAGCGCTCGGGCAATTCGTTGAACCAGCGGAAGTCGCTCCCTATACTCGCGGGCTGACTCGCGAAAGGTGGATGCGTGGCGAACGCGTACCGGCACCCCGGCGTCTACATCGAAGAGCTTCCGGGGCCGCAGCAGATTTCGGGAGTCGGGACCAGCACCACCGTCTTCGTGGGGTGGACCGAGGGCGGGACGGTGAACCAACCGGTCCTCATCGACAGCTGGAATGCCTTCACACGGACGTTCGGCAACTTCGTGTGGGGCCACAACGTCCCCTTCGCGGTCTACAACTTCTTCGCGGAAGGCGGCTCGCTCTGCTACGTCGTCCGGGCGGCGGCCAACCCACCGGCGAGCATGACGTTCGCCACCTCGGTGCAGGGCAGCCTCACCGTCCGGGCTGCCGCGCCGGGCGTCTGGGGCAACAAGCTGGCCGTCCTCATCGAGAACTTCCCGATGGAGAACCCGCCGTCGGCGACGGCCAAGCCCACCTTCGTCCTGCGCGTCCTCTACGCGGCGCCCCCCACCGGCACCCCGCCCACCATCCTGGACGCGCTGGTGGCGCGCTACGTGGTGAGCAACCAGTTGCCCAGCGTGGCCACCAGCAGCCAGACCTTCTGGGTGCTGGAGGAGTTCTCCGGCCTGACGTCGGCGGACCTGGCCAAGCCGGTGGTCACCGCGCAGAGCGCCATCGAGTCGCGCATCAACAGCCAGTCGCTCTTCATCCGCGCCTCCGTGACGGACATCACCGGCACCCGGCCCCCCAACGTCATCATCCCGGCGCCGCTGGCGGGCGGCGCGGGGGATGCGAAGACGACGCCCACCGACTACGCCTCCGCGCTCACGTCCCTCAACCCGCTCAACGACATCAACCTGCTCGTGCTCCCGGACACGGGCATGGTGGACGACTACGGCACCCAGCGCACGCTGGTGCAGCAGGCGCTCACCTACTGCGAGAGCCGCACGCCGCGCGACCTGTTCCTCATCGCGGACACGCCGGTGGGGCTCACCGTGGAGGAGTTGGTCGCCTTCAAGAGCGGCACCGCGTCCTCCAGCGGCCTCGTCCCCGCGGGCAACGCGCTCAACTCGTCCTATGGCGCGCTCTACTGCCCGTGGATGGACTTCTTCAACGGGCTCACCTCGCGCAGCGTGCCCATTCCGCCGTCCGGCGCCATTGCGGGGACGTACGCGGAGACGGACCGCCGCGTGGGGGTGTTCAAGGCGCCGGCCGGGGTGCTCGACGGGAAGCTGGCCTCCGCGGTGGGGCTGACGACGCTGTTCACGACCACCGACCAGGACGTGCTCAACCCCAACGGCATCAACGCCATCCGGAACCTGCCGCGCTACGGCATCGTGACGTACGGCGCGCGGACGCTGTCCACCGACCCGAGCCTCACGTACATCAGCGTGCGGCGGCTGCTCATCTACATCGAGATCTCCCTCTACTGGGGCATGCAGTGGGTGGTCTTCGAGCCGAACGACCAGAAGCTCTGGGGCGCCGTCAACCGGGATGTCACGCAGTTCCTGACGTCGGTGTGGCAGGCGGGCGGGTTGTTCGGCGCGCGGGAGGCGGAGGCGTTCCTGGTGCAGGTGGACGCCGGCAACAACCCGCCGGAGACGCGTAACCAGGGCCAGCTCTTCATCGACATCAGCGTCGCGCCCGTGCGGCCCGCGGAGTTCGTCATCATCCGCATCCAGCAGGCGACGCTGCCCACCGGCTGAGTAGCGCACCGAAGCACTCCACGAGGCGGAATCCCGAATGGCCACCGAGAGAACGGACCCGTACAAGAATTTCCGCTTCCGCATCGAGATCCAGGGCATCCTGGTGGCGGCGTTCAGCAACGCCACCATCCCCGACGAGTCCATGGATGCGGTCGACTACCGCGAGGGCACGGACCCGTACACGCGCAAGCTGTCGGGGATGCCGAAGGTGGGCACGCTGACGCTCAAGCGCGGCATCTCCAGCTCGCAGGAGCTGTACGAGTGGTGGCGCCTGGTCAGCGCGCTGGGCGCGGGCGCTCCCGGCGGCCGGAAGAACGTGTCGGTCATCGTCGTGGATGACGCGGGCAACGATGCCCTCCGGTGGGACCTGGCCAACGTGTGGCCGACCAAGTATCAGGCGGGAGATCTCGACGCGAAGAGCAGCGACGTGCTCATCGAGACGATGGAATTGGCGCTGGAGACCATCAAGCGCGCGCGCTGAGACTGAGCACGCCGGGGAGACAGCATGACCGCGTTGATCACCGAGTTTCCCTTCACCCTGAAGCTCGGGTACGCCGACGAGGGCGGGGACCTGCACAAGGAAGGGACGATGCGCCTGGCGACGGCGGGGGATGAAATCCTCCCGCTGCGCGACCCGCGCGTGCAGCAGAACCCCAGCTACCTGTCCGTCATCCTGCTGTCGCGGGTGGTGACGCGGCTGGGCAACCTGCCCGTCGTGTCGCCCAAGGTCATCGAGAACCTGTTCGCGGCGGACTTCACGATGCTGCAGGACATGTACAACCGCATCAACGAGCGGGGCCGCAACACGCTCGACACCGTCTGCCCGAAGTGCAGCCACGCGTTCGAGACGGAAATGGATTCCAGCCGGGGCCCTTGAGAGGCTATCCCCTCGACGCCCTGCACGAGGAGATAGCCTTCCTGGCGTACTACCTGCACTGGGACCACGACACGCTGCTCGAACTCGAGCACCGGGACCGGCGCAGGTGGTGCGAAGAGGTCAGCAGGATCAACCGGGAGGTCGGCGGCTCCACCAAGAAGGAGAAGTCGCTGCTCGACCTGTAGCAAGCGGAGGAGCCCCATGGCGGTCATCGGAGGCGGCGCGGCGGCCGCGGCGGCGGCCCGGCTGGGCATCCGGGACGACCCGTACTTCGGCTACAACTTCCTGGTGGAAATCCAGGGGATGATCGCTGGCGGCTTCAGCGAGGTCTCCGGGCTGCGCATCAACACCTCCGTCGAGTCGATGCGCGAGGGCGGCGTCAACACGCACGAGTACAAGCTGCCGGGCCAGACGAGCTACGGCGACCTCGTCCTGCGGCGCGGCGTGTCCGACGTGGACCTGCTGTGGCATTGGTACCAGGACGTCATCGACGGGAAGATCAGCCGGCGCAACGGCACCATCTACCTGATGAACCACGTGGGCATCCCGCTGAGGTGGTGGAACTTCGTCCGCGCGTACCCCACCGCCTGGGAGGGGCCGGAGTTCAATGCGACGTCACCCCAGATCGCCGTCCAGTCCCTCACGCTCGTCCACGAGGGGCTCCTCAACCCCAGGGGCTTCTGAGGTGAACGGGCGGCCCCGGGCGCCAGGACGCTGGCCGGCGATGCTGCGGGCCGCGCAGGGGTCCGCCCAGGAAATCCTGCGGCGCCACCAGCGCGGGGCCGCGCCGTGGATGCCGCCCACGCTCGCCCACCTGTACCGGGTGTCCGCGGGTGCGCCCGCGCGCGTGTCGGTGACCCGGCACCTGGCGCTGACGTTCCGGTTCGTGGTGGGAGGCGCCTCCGGGGTGACGGTGCAGGGGAATGCGCCCGGCGCCAACCTCCAGGGGGCGCGGACGCTGCTCCAGCGCCTGCTGCCGCGGGTCGACCCGGTGGGGGCGACGGCGCGAGGCGAGCGGCAGCCCCGACTCCGCCTCGGGTACGTGAGCCGCGGCGGGCTGGATGGCGCCAGCCCCGGGGATGCGCGCGCCCGGGCCGAGCAGGCCGCAATCGGGGCGGCCCGGCTGCGCGCCCAGGCCGCCCAGGCCAGCAGCGCGGCGGCTCGCCTCGGAGCCCAGGTGGCCCAGGCGAGGAACGAGACGCCTCGACCCCAGGCCGAGGTGGCCCGCGCCGGAGCCGAGACCGCCCTCCTCCGCGCCGAGGGAGTCGACGCCGCGGCCGAGGCAGTTCGCCTCCGGGCCGCGGTGGCTCAGGCGGAGGGCGAGACGGCTCGACTGCGCAACCAGGTGACCCAAGCATCGAACGGGCTGACCCGGCTGGGTGCCCGGGTGGATTCCATGGGGGCAGAGGCGGCTCGCGCCGGGGCCGGAAGCGAATCCGCCTCGCGCGCCGTGATGGCCCGGACGCGGGTCCGCCTCGGGCACCTGACACCCGCCACACCCGAGCCCACGGTCCCGGGGCCCGGAAGCGCTCGCGTCAGGAGCGAGGTGGCTCCCCTGCGTGCCGGAGTGGCCCGCACCGGGGCCGAGCTGGCTCGCGCCAGGACCGGACCGGCCACCGCCTCCGAGGTGATGCGCCCGCTGCTCGCGTTGCGCGCACCCCGCCTGAGCGTCGCCGCCCCGCCCGGGCCCTCCCGGCGCTCTCCTTTCGGACGCGCTCCACGCGCCTTCCTCTCGGGCGAAGCCACCGCGGCCAGGCGTACTCCAGGCGCCCTTCCCCCGGGCGAAGGGCGTCCGCTGGCGTCACCCGTCGCGCTCGCGCATGCCCGTCCCTGTCTCTCATACACATCT
>NZ_RAVW01000285.1 GCF_003611585.1 Corallococcus exercitus
CGACGGAGGAGGCGGGGCTGGGGGTGCGGGTGTTCCGCTTCGCGTTCAGCCAGTTCCATCCCCGGGCCACCGGGCCGGCGTACCTGTCGAGCGGGCTGGTGCTGGCGAAGCTGCCCCGGGGCGTGCGTCCGGAGTGGGAGGAGCCGGGGTTCTACTTCGCGCACTACTACCGCGAGGAGCTGTGGCCCGAGGCAGTGGAGGAGGCGCGCCGGGGCGGCGTGCTGGGGCCGCGCGCGGCGTGTGCGTACATCGATGCGCTGCTGGCGAAGGCGGACGACACGGTGGAGCTGGACTGGCCCGTGGAGCAGGGCACGGCGACCTGGGACTGGCTGACGCGCGTCTGTCTTCCGGCGGTGACGGGGAGCGAGGCGCGGACGCGGCAGCTGCTGGAGGGCGGGTACGGGGGCGCGAGCGGCACGGGGAGCTTCCCCTTCGGCCACCTGGACGGAGGGCCCTGGCATCCCCCGGAAGGCCTGGCGGAGCCCGAGGGCGTGGGGCACGCGGAGTTCATCCTCGGGGACCTGGAGCACCTGCTGCCGGAGCTGCCGAAGGACGGCGTGCTGCTGGCCGCGCCCCGCTGGATGGCGGTGGGACAGACCCGGGATTCACCCGCGCTGCGCCGGGCCGACATCTCGAGCGAGGAGGCCGGAGGCTTCGGCCTGTTCAACGCGGCCGCGCATGACGTGGGCGAGGACGATGATTGACGGGCGGATTCTGGGTGGGCGGATCGCCCTGCTCCGTCTGTCGTGCGCTTCGGATCCGACGCGCTACGCGCGCAGACCCCGGAGCAATGGATAACCGCACCGGATTTTTTCACGCATTGCCCCAGCACCCAGCGCACTGATAATCCGCCACCCGGAGTGTTCACGTCGAGCGGCGGGCCAACGGTCACGTTCGCGCCAGCCCTCGCGGATCGGGGTTTCATCGATGCGGTCACAACGCGCTGTCTGGAGCGGGCTCCTGCTGTTCTGCGCGAGCCTGGGCCTTCTGTCCTGCGGCGGCAACGAGCGCCCGGCACCGGAGGGCGCCCGCACCGCGACCTCCCGTCTCGCGACGCCGGCGGCCTGGTACGCCACCGCGTCCATGGCGGCGCCCCGCGCGCAACATGCGGCCGTCCTGCTCCCGGACGGGAGGCTGCTGGTCGTCAACGGCGTCAACCGGATCGGGTTCGTGACCGGGGCGGAGCTGTATGACCCGGCCACAGGCGCCTGGGCCTCCGCGGGCACCACCGGGCTCCAGGGCAACGTCACGCAGGCCGTGCTGCTGCCCACCGGCAAGGTGCTGGTGCTGACCGACGGCTCCGCCGCGGGACGTCTCTACGACCCCGCGACGGGCGCCTGGACCGCCACGGGCAACATGTCCACCACCCGCGGCCTCTTCACGCTCACGCTGCTGGGCACGGGGCAGGTGCTGGTCGCGGGCGGCGTCGGCGCTGGCGGCGTCCGGCTCACGTCGGCGGAGCTGTATGATCCGGCCAGCAACGCCTTCGTTCCCACCGGCGCCATGACCCTGGGCCGGAACGCGCACACCGCCACGCGGCTGCGCGACGGGCAGGTGCTCGTGGTGAGCGGCTTCAACCAGACCGACGAGGTGCCCGGCGCGGACCGCTACAACCCCTCGACCGGTACCTGGACCGCCGCCGCGGCCCCGCTGGTCGCCCGCCACTACTCCTCCAGCACCCTGCTCCCCGACGGCCGCGTGCTCGTCGCGGGCGGCTTCGCGGGGGCTGCTTCCACGGCCCAGTCGGAGATCTATGACCCGGTGGCCAACACCTGGACCGCCACGGGCAGCCTCTCGTTCCCGCGCGCCGGTCACGCGGCCACGCTGCTTCCCGATGGCCGCGTCCTCGTCACCGGCGGCTCCGTCTTCCGCTCCGCGCCGCAGATTGAATCGGAGATCTACGACCCCGCCACCGGCACCTGGACGGCCGCGGGCACGATGAACGTCGCCCGCGAGAACCACACCGCGACGCTGCTGCCGAAAGGAAAGGTGTTCATCGCGGGCGGCTACACCTCGGCCCCGGCCCTGGCCTTCTACGCGGAGACGGAGGTCTACGACCCCGCCGTGAGCCGGTGGTCGCCCGCGGGCGCCATGGGCACACCCCGGGCGGATCCCCTGTTGGCGCTGCTGCCCACGGGCCAGGTGCTCGTCGCGGGCGGCCGCGCGGGCACCGGTTCGTCGGCGGCGGTGGAAGTGTATGACCGCGCGAGCAACAGCTGGCGCTCCGCCCCCGCGCTCGCCGTGCCGCGCGAGCGCGCGACCGCGACCGTCCTGCGCTCCGGCCAGGTGCTGGTCGCCGGTGGCCGCAACGAGACCGTCTCGACGTCGTCCGCCCAGCGCTACGATGCCACCACCGGGACCTGGCTCCCCACCGCCTCCCTCCTCGGCCCGAGGCACCTCCACACCGCCACGAGCCTTCCGGATGGCCGGGTGCTCGTGGTCGGCGGCCAGCGCAACACCACGGTGCTCGTCTCCACGGAGCTGTACTCGCCCGACACCGACACCTGGACCACGGCGGCTCCCGTCGCCATTCCTCGCGCCGCCCATGGCGCGGTGCTGCTCCACAACGGCAAGGTGCTCGTCGCGGGCGGCCATGAGAACAGCGGCGCGGAGACCAACACGGCGGAGCTGTACGACCCCGCCACGAACACCTGGGCTCCCGCGGCGAGCCTCGCCGAGGCCCGCGACGAGCTGACGCTGACGCTGCTGCCTTCGGGCCAGGTGCTGGCCGTGGGAGGAATCGCCGGCATCACGGAGCTCACGTCCGCGGAGCTGTACGACCCCGGCACGGACACCTGGACCCCGGTGGGGTCGCTCGCGCAGCCGCGCCAGCACCACACCGCCACGCTGCTGCCCTCCGGCAAGGTCCTGGTCGCGGGCGGTCTGACCACGGCGGCCGCGTTCGCCGACACCGCGGAGGTCTATGATCCCCAGCTCCGCATCTGGACGTCCGTCGCGGATCCCACCACGCGAGGGGGCTTGAGCGCCGCCGCCCTGCCGTCGGGCGAGCTCCTCCTCGTCGGCGGCCCGGGCACGCCGAACGCCGAGCTGTTCGACGACACCGGCGCCCTCCCCGCGTGGCGGCCCACCGTGACGAACCCGGCGACCCTCGTCGCCGGCTGCCCCACCGCCCTGGAGGGCCTGCTGTTCCGGGGCATCTCCGGTGCAAGCTCAGGCAACAGCGCCGACTCCCCCACCGACTTCCCCCTGGTGCGGCTGCGCGCCGCCGAGGGCGGACGCCTCTGGACGCTCCCCAGCAGCAGCACCACGGACACCCGCGCGACGGTGACCGTGCCCACCGGCACGCCGCTGGGCACCTACGGCCTCTCCGTCTTCGCCAACGCCATTCCCGGTGGACGCACGGTGACCCTCGTCGCCAACCGTCCCCCGACGGCGGCGGACCAGACGGTCACCGTCCCGAAAGACACGGCGGTGGAGCTCGCCCTGACCGGCACGGATCCAGACCCCGGCCAGCTGTTGTCCTACACGGTCGTCACCCAGCCGCAGCACGGCACGCTCGGCACCAGCGCGCAGGGGCACCTCCAGTACACGCCCGAGCCCGGCTACGTGGGCAGCGACAGCTTCACCTACCGGGTCCGCGACTGCGCCGACGACAGCAACGTCGCGACCTTGACCCTCAACGTGGTGGATGCCGTCCCCACCCTCACCTGCCCCGCGAACGTCACCGCGGAGGCGACGGGGGCGGACGGCGCCATCGTGAACTACGACCCCGCGGTCCTGGAGCCGGCGGGGCTCCCGGTGATCTACTCGCAGGCGTCGGGCTCGCGCTTCCCGCTCGGCACCACGACGGTCACCGCGACCTCCTCGGGCCTCACCTGCACGTTCCAGGTGACGGTGCAGGACACCACCGCTCCCGCGCTGACCTGCCCCGCCGACATCCTGGTGGGCCCGGGTGAGCCGGTGACGTTCGAGCCCACGGCCACGGACGCGGTGACGGCCTCGCCGACGGTGACGTCGTCGCCCGCGTCGGGCAGCACCTTCGCGCCGGGCGCCACGCAGGTCACCGTCACCGCCACGGATGCCGCGGGCAACACCGCGCAGTGCACGTTCCAGGTCCGCGTCCAGGCGGAGGTCGTGGAGATCGCCGGCGGTGGCTGCGACAGCTCCGGCGGCACCACGTCCGCGCTGGCGCTCCTCGCCGCGCTGGCGGCCTGGACTCATTCGCGCCGTCGTCAGAACCCGGCTGGGGAGAACTGAGACATGCGCTCCTTCTTTTCTCGAATGGACCTTCCCTTGCGTACAAAGGCTCAGAGCTGGGCGCTGGCCGCGCTGCTGGCCACCGCCGTCTCCCCCACTGCCTTCGGGCAGACCACCACGAGTCCCCTCCGCCCGCTGGACCTGGAGCGCCTGCGCTTCCAGCCGGCGGCGACGGACTCCATGCTGGTGGACACCGGCCGCGTGCTCCCCGAGGGCGGCTACCGGCTGCTCCTCATGGTCAACTACGAGCGCGGCATCCTCCTGCTCCAGGGCAGTGACGGACTGGAGCGCTCCATCCTCCACTACCGCACCGCGGGCTGGCTGGCCGGCGCGTGGTCGCCGGTGGACCGGTTGGAGTTCTCCGCGAAGCTGCCCGTCATCATCGCGCAGGGCGGCCACGGCGCGGAGCAGCTGGTCGGCGTGCGCGAGCCGGACTCGTTCGGCCTGGGCACGCCGGAGCTGGGCGTGCGCTACGAACTGCTGCGGCGGGAGGAAGGCGCGCCGGTGTTCCTGGGCCTGGGCCTGGACATCGGGCTGCCGGGCGGCACGGCGGACGCGTTCGGCCGTCAGGCGGGCTGGGCGGGGTTCCAGATCGCGCCCCGCGTGTCGGTGAGCCGCGAGCTGGGGCCCGTGGTGCTGGGCGCCAACGCGGGCGTGCGGATCCGCTCGAAGGAAGTGGAGCCGGGCCGCGACGTCGGCACCGAGCTGGAGCAGGGCGTGGTGGTGGCCACGCGCGGCAAGGGGCTGCGCGGGGAAGTCGCGCTGCAGGCCGCCGAGTCGCTCGTGGAGTCGGACCTGGCGCTGGAGCTGCTGGGCGGCGTGCGGCTGCCGGTGGGCGCGGGCTTCGAGGCGTTCGCGCTGGCGGGGCATGGCTTCACGGACATCCCGGGCACGCCGTCGTTCCGCCTGGGCGCGGGCATCGCGTACGCGAACGAGCCCGAGCCCGTGGACCGCTGCCGCACCGGCCGCAGCCACACGCCGGAGCAGTGCCCCAACGAGGACGACGACGGGGACTCGGTGGCCAACAAGGACGACCGCTGCCCGCTGGAGGCCGGCTCCGTCGAGAACAACGGCTGCCCGGACAAGGACTCGGACGGCGACGGCGTGGTGGACCGCGAGGACCAGTGCCCGTCGCAGGCGGGAACGGCGCGCGACCACGGCTGCCCGGCGCCGGACGCGGACAAGGATGGCGTGCGGGACGACGAGGACGCCTGCCCGAACGAGGCCGGCCCTGCGTCCGAGCGTGGCTGCCCCGTGAAGGACACGGACAAGGACGGCGTGCCGGACAAGGACGACGCCTGCCCGAACGAGGCCGGTCCCGCGTCCGAGCGTGGCTGCCCCGCGAAGGAGCAGAAGCCGCCCGAGGAGACCAAGCCCCAGCCGCCGCCGCAGGAGGAGAAGCCCGCGGAGACGACGTCGCCGCTGGAGCACATCGTCCAGTTCCCGGTGAACCAGTCGGAGTTCCAGGAGAACGAGCAGCAGCAGCTGGATGCCATCGCGGCGTACCTGAAGGCGAACCCGAAGCTGAGCATCCGGATTGAAGGCCACACGGACAACAGCGGTCCGGAGGAAGCCAACCGCACGCTCAGCCAGCAGCGCGCGAACCGGGTGCGTGCGTACCTCATCCAGAAGGGCATCGCGGGCTCGCGCATGGAGGCGAAGGGCTTCGGCCCCGACCGTCCGCGCGTGTCCAACGAGACGCCCGAAGGCCGCAGCGCGAACCGCCGCGTGGAGTTCGTGCCCGTGTCGGAGCGCTGACCTCCGCCGCATCAACGTGACGCCGCTTCGTGGACACCCACGAAGCGGCGCACCGGAGTTCATCCCCATCTCGGGGCGCTGACACTCCCTCCCGCATCACCGTGCGCCGCTCCGTGGACACCCACGAAGCGGCGCACAGTCGTTTCAGGCCTCTTCGGGTTGCAGCTGCACCAGCGCCGGCAGCTCCGCCGCGCGGTCCCGCAGCCGGACCTTGGGACGGATGGCCACCGGAACGCGGGCCGCCGCGAGCAGGTCCAGGTCGAACACGTTGTCGCCAAAGGCGGCGTAGAGCGGCCGGTCCGTGCGCTGCCTCAGGCAGGTCACCTTGCCGGGGCCATAGGGTACGGGCTCGAAGACGGACGTCTGCAACCGTCCGCCCTCCTCCTTCGGCGTGCACGCCAGCACGAACTCGGGCGTGAGCCCCACCTCGCGCACCGCCGCCTCCACCACCGCGCGCGGCGACGCGCTGACCACGTAGCAGTCCACGCCCTGTCCTCGGGCCCACTCCACCACGCGGCGGGCTTCGGGATGGATGCGGTGGGCCACGCCCTTGCGCGCCACCACCTCCTGGGCGAAGCCGCGCATCTCCTCCGCGTGCCAGCCCGCGAAGATCCACGCCATCATCTCGTAGGTGTCCTTCTCCGGCAGCTGGCCGGCCTCGAACGCCTTGAACAGCGCGTGCGCCAGCGTCACCGCGTCCGGATGCGCGTCCACGCCGTGGCGGGCGCCCAGCCGTTCCAGCGCCACGCGGGCCTCGGGCCGCACACCGCCGTGCTCCAGCAGGGACATGAACAGATCATCCCCCACGTCCCCGCTCCACAACGTGCCGTCCCCGTCGAAGGCCAGCACCCCGTCCGGTGTCCGCTCCACCTCACGACGGATGCGCTCCAGCGTCTCCTCGACCCGCTCAGTCCTCATGGCCGGCATCCTCGCTGGCCCGACCGTCCAGTGTCACCCGTGTCCGGGAAGGCGGGGCATGGGCTGTTCACCACCGCGCCGTGAAGCCGTGACTACACTCCCAGGCATGGCACGGACCGAGAAAGAGAAGATGCTCGCGGGGGAGCTGTACCTCGCCACCGATCCGCAGCTGATGTCCGAGCGGGCCCGCGCCCGCAAGCTCCTGCGCCGCTACAACCAGTCCACCCAGGACGAACTGCCGGAGCGTGAGAGCCTGCTCACCGAGCTGTTGGGCAAGGTGGGCGCGGGGACGTGGATCGAACCGCCCTTCTACTGCGACTACGGCGAGCACATCCGGCTGGGCGAGCGCGTCTTCATGAACTTCCAGTGCGTCATCCTGGATTGCAACACGGTGACGATTGGCGACGACGTGTCCTTCGGCCCGGGCGTGCAGGTGTACGCGGCCACGCATCCCCTGGATCCGGATGAGCGCATCAAGGGCCCGGAGCTGGGCCGCGCCATCACCATCGGGTCGAAGGTGTGGATTGGCGGCGGCTCCATCATCTGCCCGGGCGTCACCATCGGGGAGGGCTCCACCATCGGCGCGGGCAGCGTGGTGACCCGCGACATCCCCCCGTATGTCTTCGCCGCCGGCAATCCCTGCCGCGTCATCCGGAACCTCCGGTAGCGGTGCTCAGCCCAGGCGCGTCGCGGACGCAGCCTTCGCGAGGGCCTCGCGGAGTGCATCGACCGGCGAGTCCGGCAGGTCGACCGAGCGCCAGGCCACGTAGCCATCCGGGCGGATCAGCGACGCGCCTCCCGCCTTCAGCCCGAAGGCGTTCCGGAACGCCTCGGCATCCACCGGCCGCACGTCCCCGCCCATGCGCACGCACTCCAGCGCGAGGCCTGACGCCCTGGCGACCTGGACCGCGGCTTGCGCCCATCGCTCGTCCTCGGTGATCAGCACCCACGTCCGCTGGAGCAGGTCGAGCGTCGACACCCGCTCACCGCCCTTCTCCACCCAGAGATGGGGCGCGCGCGTGCCGGGCTGACCGACCCACTGGTCGGGCCGGGCTGCGGGAGGCAGCGTCGCGTCCGCGCCCAGCACCGCGTCCGAACGGTAGAGCTGACCGAACTCCATGGCCGCGTCGTCGAGGATGGGCGCGTCGCTGCCCGGCGCCGCCATGGGCTTGAAGTCGTCGCGCGCGAAGATCTGCTGGTGCCGCAGCCACGCGATGGGCCGCCGTTCGGCGTCATACGTGTCGAGCAGCCGGGGTGACGCCGCGCCGGAGTGCACCGCCGCCAGCTTCCACGCCAGGTTGTGCGCATCGTCGATGCCCGTGTTCGCCCCATAACCGCCGCGGTTCGGCGGCAGCGTGTGCGCGGCGTCTCCGGCGAGGAACACCCGGCCCGAGGCGAAGCGGTCCGCGATCAACGCGCTGATCTCCCAGCGGCCCGTGGTGACCACCTCGACCGGCACGTCGTCCCGGCCAATCGCCCGGGCGATGACGGCCCGGAGTTCAGCGTCATCGAGTTCGCGGTCATCCCCGTGGATCAGCAGCCAGCGGCCGTCACCGTAGGTGGTGAGGAACGCCTCGAAGCCCGGCTGCGCGATGTTGAACTGCGAGACGCCCGCCTTCAGATACTCCTGCAACGGCGCCCGGAAGATGACGCTGCGCGCGGTCCGCATGTGGCCCCGCCCGCTCCGGCCAATACCGAGCGCCTCGCGGACCGGGCTTCGATGTCCGTCCGCCGCGACCAGGTAGTCGGCCCGCAGCATCTCCTCCTGGCCATCGCGCCCGCGCAGCCACGCGATGACGCCATCGGCGCCCTGCTCGAAGCGGACCAACTCCGTCCCCAGCCGCAGGTCCGCCCCCAACGCGAGCGCCTGCTCCCGGAGGATGGGCTCCAGGCGATCCTGCGCCATCGCGGCGCCCCGGCACGGCGAGAACTCCAGGTCGGGCACGCTCCGGTCCTCCGGCGTCCAGGCGGACTCCTCGAACCACTGTCCGCTCAGGCTCTCCGCCCGGACCCGGCGCAGACGCATTCCCGGAGGAGCCTGGGGGATGCGCGCGCCCAGGCCCACGGCGCGGAACAGCTCCAGGGTCCGTGGCGTGAAGCCGATGGCCCGGGGATGGGGATGGCTCCCCAGATGCCGCTCGACCACCACGGTCGGAACGCCGCGCCACGCGAGGAACACCGCGGCTGACAACCCCACCAGACTGCCTCCCACCACGAGCACCGCCGTCGACTTCGTCTGCATCCGCGACCTCCGATTCGTCGTATCTGTCGATACAGTGTATCGTCGGATACGGGTTGTCAACGTGGCCGGGATTCGGGCAAGACGGAAGACGATGAGCCCTGGACGCAAACCGAGTGCGAAGAAGGCCCCCGTGGTCTGGGAGCGCCCCGAGCCTGCCCACCGTCCGCCGCCAGTCCCGCTGAGCCGGGAGGCCATCGTGCAGGCGGCCATGGGCCTCGCCGACAAGGACGGGCTCGACGCCGTGTCGCTGCGCAACGTGGCTGCCGCGCTGGAGGCGGGCCCGATGCGGCTCTACGGCTACGTCGCCACGAAGGAGGAGCTGCTGGAGCTGATGGTGGACGAGGTCTACGGGGAGATGGCCGCCGACGGCCGGCTTCGCGGGGACTGGCGCAAGGCCCTGCGCGCCATCGCCCACCGGATGCGGCGGGCTTCACGCAAGCACCCGTGGTTCACCAGCCTGCTGGGCGGTCGTCCCCACCTGGGCCCCCACGCGCTCGCGCACATCGAGGCATCACTGGCCGCGCTGGGGGACACGCCGGGGTTCGAGGACATCGACACCGTCATGCACGCGCTCCGGACGGTCAACGCCTACGTCATCGGCGCCATCCAGGGCGAGGCCAGCGAGCTGCGCTCCGAGCTCCAGAGCGGCAAGACCAAGACGGAGTGGCAGACCGCCACGGGCCCCTACCTCGAGCGGATGCTCGCCACCGGCCAGTTCCCGATGCTCGCGAAGGTCATGCAGGACGCCACGCACCCACCCCTGGACGTGCTGTTCGACCAGGGCCTGGAGTGCGTGCTCGACGGGCTCGCGGCGCGGCTCTCACGCTGACTCGGGCGCGCCCTCAGGCTCCGGTTCCTCCGGTTCCTCCGGGCCCTCCACGGTGCGCTCCAGCGTGCGAGCGAGCGCGGCGCGCGCCTCAGCAGCCTCCTCGAAGGGCTCATCGCTTCCGGCCCGCGCCGGGGCAGGCACCGTCGCCTCCAGCTCCTCCGGATGCAGGCGGAACCACTTCGCGACGAGCATCAACTCCTGGGCCTCCTGCGCGCGGAGGCCCATCGCCTCCGGCTCCGGCATGGCGAAGATGTCCCGCACCCGGGCCTCCAGCGCCGCGTGCTCCTCCGACGTCCGGGGCGCGGGAACCTCCGCGCGGATCCGTCCCCGCCGCAGCACGTACGTGCGGTCCTCGCCGCCGTGCCCGCGCACCGTGTAGACCAGCGACAGCCGCCGCAGCGTGCGCCCCAGCTCGACGATCCACGCCTGCACGTTCTCCAGCCGCTCCGCACGGTCGCGCAGCTCGGCCGCGTACTCGAACTGGAGCCGCCGCGCCGCCATCGCCATGCGCTCGCGCAGGATGCTCAGCGGCCGGTCCGACTCGCCGTTGAGGAACGCCCGCGCCAGCGCGACCTGCGCCAGGTACTCCGCCGTCGTGCACCCGCCCGCGCACGGCGAGAGGCACCGCGCCGTCTGCCCGCGCATGCACCGCGGGTCGTCCTTCATGGGGAAGAGCGGGATCTGATCCGCCAGCCGCATGGGCGTCTCGGACGGGCAGTCGCGCAGCTCCAGCAGGTCGTTCACCGCGCGCACCACGTCCGCCATGGTGTGCCGGCCGTGGAAGGGCCCGAAGTACTCCGCGCTCCCGCCGCCGCCAGGCTGGCCCACCACGCGCAACCGAGGCACGGCCTCGCGCGTGAGCTGGAGGAAGCAGTGCGCGCGGTCGCGCTTGTGCTCCACGTTGTAGAGGGGCCGGTGGCTCTTGATCAGCCGGAACTCATGCAGGAGCGCCGCGAACTCGCTGGCCGTGTACTCCCACTCCACCTGGTGCGCCTGGGAGACGATCTCCCACGCCTTCTCGCCCTCGTCCGCGCGGAAGTACGACAGGAGCCGCGTGCGCACCCGCACGGACTTGCCCACGTAGAGCAGCTCGCCGGCGGGACCGAAGAACCGGTACACGCCGGGCCGGTTCTCCGCGCTCGCGCGGACGTGACTCAGGAGGGTGGCGGCGCGCGGGTCCATGCGGCGAGAGCGCCGGGCCTGTGCGCCCGGGCACCGCAGGCTAACCCGCCACGTCCCGCCGCACCGCCGTTCGCGTCAGGCTTGTTTCAACCCGGCCGGAGGGCGGCCAGCGGAACGCGCGCCCGGACTTCAGCCCACGTCCTTCAACGTCATCGCGGTGGCGGCGGCCTCGTCCTTCAGGTCCTTGGGCGTGGCGATGGCCGACTTCAGCTCGCGGTACGTCTGCGCGTAGCCGTTGCGCAGGATGCCCTCGCGGATGCGCTCCATGAGCTTCTGGTAGTGCCGCACGTTGTGCACCGACAGGAAGCGCGAGCCCAGGTGGTGCTTGCCGCGCATCAGGTGCTGCAGGTAGCCGCGCGAGTAGCGCTTGCACACGTAGCAGTCGCACTCCGGGTCCAGCGGTCCGTCCTCCAGCCGGTACGCGGTGCGGGTGATGCGCACCAGCCCCTGGAACGTGTACGCGTAGCCCTGCTGCGCCATCTTCGTGGGGATGATGCAGTCGAACATGTCCACGCCGCGCAGCACCGCCTCCAGGAGGTCCGTGGGCGTGCCCACGCCCATGAGGTAGCGCGGCTTGTCCTGCGGCAGGGACGCGGTGGCGCGCTCGGTCATCGTGTCGCGCTCCACCTTCGTCTCCCCCACCGCCAGCCCGCCGATGGCGAACCCGTCGAAGGGCAGCTTCGTGAGGAACGCGGCGCTCTCGTCGCGCAGGGCCGGGTGCACGCCGCCCTGGACGATGCCGAACAGCGCCTGGCCCGTGTCGCGCTGCTCCTTCGCGGCGAGGCTGCGCACGGCCCAGCGGTGGGTGCGCTCCATGGCCTCGCGGGTGCCGGCCTCGTCCGTGCGCGAGTCGATGCACACGTCCAGCACCATCATGATCTCCGAGTTGATCGCCTGCTGCATGGCGATGCTCGACTCGGGGCTCAGGAGCTGGCGGCTGTTGTCGTAGAAGCTGCGGAAGTGCGCGCCCTTCTCCGTGATGAGCCGGTCCTCCGGCAGGGAGAAGATCTGGAACCCGCCCGAGTCCGTCAGCACCGCGCCGTCCCACTGCATGAACGGGTGGATGCCGCCGAAGCGCTCGAAGACCTCCGGGCCGGGCCGGAGCATCAGGTGGTAGGTGTTGGCGAGGAGGATCTTCGCCCCCGTCTCCTTCACCTCCTCCATGCCGAGGTGGCGGAAGCCGGCGTGGGTGGCCACCGGCATGAACATCGGCGTGGGGAAGGACCCCTTGCGGGTGTGCAGGATGCCCGTGCGGGCGCCGGTGGGGTCGGTATTCAGGAGTTCGAAGCGGACGGCCATTGTCGGGCCTTATACCCAGCC
>NZ_RAVW01000286.1 GCF_003611585.1 Corallococcus exercitus
CGCCCCGCCCGAAGGGGGTCCCCCAGTGTCTCCGGTGACACGGGACCCACCCGGGTCGGGAATAAATGAGACGGCAATTTCTCCCCGTCGTTCACTCATTGCACGCATCCGCCGACAGGTGCTTCAACCATGAAGTAACCGCCTTACCGGTTTGAAGCATCCACCCCGTCTCAGCCGGGCTGCGTGAGTCCCTCCGTCATTTCAAGCAGTTGCGAGATAATCTCGAAGTCTGAGAAACGACGTAAAGGTAGAAATCTCGCCTGTACTTGAAATACGCGCCTCTCTTGTGTCACAGTGTTTTCTAATCTTTCCCCTTAGGAGGATTACATGTACGAGAAGCGAGTATTCGGCGCCCTGGGTGCCGCAGCCCTGTCCCTGATGGTTGGCGCTTGCACTGATGGCGCTCCTGCCGCGAACACGGAGGACGCGAACGTCCAGAAGGCTTCCGCCAACCTGTCGGCGGGCCAGAAGGTCATCGCGGCGGACTCCGACGCGGTCCCCACCTTCGTCACCGGTTCCTTCGGTTCCGTCCCCGCTCCCTCGGCCATCCAGGGCATCGCGGCCCAGCAGCAGCTGGCGCCGGTGCTCGCGGGCGTGGCGCCGCTGTTCCGCCTGGACCCGAACGACCTGTTCCTGAAGAAGGCCTACGTCGGCTTCGACGGTGACACCCACTTCCGTTACGGCGTGACCAAGAACGGCATCCTGGTGCAGGACGCCGAAGTCCGCCTGCACGCGCGCAACGGCACCGTGTTCGCGGTGAACAGCAACGCCCGCGGCGACCTGAAGGCGGAGGCCAAGGCCTCCATCGCGTCCGAGGCGGCCATCGCGGCGGCCATCGGTGATCGCGGCACCCCGGAGCGCGCGTCCTCCAACGCGGAGCCCCAGCTGGTCTACCGCCGCTCGGGCAACGAGCTGGTCCTGGCCTACGAAGTTCGCGTCCAGGCCGAGCTGGCGGACACCACCCCGGTGGATGACTCCGTGTACGTGAACGCCAAGACGGGCGACGTCTTCGAGCGCGTTCCGCACGTCCACTCGGCGAAGAACCGCCAGGTGAACGACATGCAGCACAAGACGAACGTCCCCACCGGCGGCGTCCGCGCTCGCTGGGAGGGTGACCCGGCCCACGCCGACGCGGTGGTGAACAACAACTACAACCACCTGGGCACGGTCTACGACTGCTACCAGAGCCTGTTCGGCCGCGACTCCATCGACAACGCGGGCGCGACGCTGAAGAGCTTCGTCCACTACAGCAACAACTACGTCAACGCCTACTGGGACGGCACCCAGATGGTGTACGGCGATGGCGACGGCGTGAACGCCTCCAACCTGGCGAACTCGCTGGACGTGACGGCGCACGAGCTGACGCACGCCGTGACGGAGCACGAGTCCAACCTCACCTACTCCGGTGAGTCCGGCGGCCTCAACGAGTCCCTGTCCGACATCTTCGGCGCGGTCTGCGAGTGGTACGGCAAGGGCAAGGTCATCGACGCGGGCACCTGGATCGTCGGCGACGACGTCTGGACCCCGAACATCCCGGGTGACGGCCTGCGCTACATGAAGAACCCCACGCAGGACGGGGACTCGCTCGACTACTACCCGGACTACGGCTCGGGCGTGGACGTGCACTACAGCTCCGGTATCTCCAACCTGGCGTTCTACCTGATGTCCGAGGGTGGCACGCACCCGCGCGCCAAGACGACCCAGGTCGTCACCGGCATCGGCTTCGAGAAGGCCGCCCGCGTCTTCTACAAGATCAACGCCGACCTGCTGACCGCGTCCTCCAACTTCGAGGCGGCGAAGACCGCTTCGGAGCAGGCCGCGACGCAGCTGGGCTTCACCGCGGCGGAGATCGCCTCGGTGGGCAACGCCTGGAAGGCCGTGGGCGTGGGCGTGCCCGTGCCTCCTCCGGTCACCACGCCGATCGAGAAGGGCGTGCCCGTGACGGGCATCTCCGGCACCTCCGGCAGCAAGGTGTACTACTCGGTGACCATCCCCGAGGGCGCCACGGACGTGACCTTCACGCTGTCCGGTGGCACGGGTGACGCGGACCTCTACGTCCGCAAGAACAACGCCCCGACGGACTCCCTGTACGACTGCCGTCCGTACAAGTCCGGCAACAGCGAGGTCTGCGCCTTCCCGACCTCCGGCCCCAAGGGCATCTGGTACGTGATGATCAAGGGCTTCACCTCCTACACGAACACCAGCCTGTCCGTGACCTGGAAGGGTGGCTTCGTGGACATCGGCAACGAGACCCGCATCGAGAACCTCTCGGGCGTCCCGGGCTCCACGCAGACCTTCATCATCGACGTGCCCGAGTTCAAGAAGGACTCCGGCATCAACACCCTGTCCGTCGCCCTGGGCGAGGGTGAGGGCAACGCGGACCTCTACGTCCGCGCCGCCGCCGCCCCGACGCAGTTCGAGTACAACTGCCGTGGCGTGAAGGAGAGCGCGACGGAGAGCTGCATCCTGCGCAACATCCCGGCGGGCAAGTACTACATCAGCGTGGTCGGCGTGCCGAGCCTGGTGGACACCACGGTCAACGGCTACATCAAGACCGTGCTCGCGGCCTCCTACAAGGTCCCGTAGTCCCTGAGGGAATGGGGCGCGGCGAAGCCGCCGCGCTCCGCTCCTGAAACCCCGGGCTCCCGCTTCCTCGCGGGACCCGGGGTTCTTTTTTGTCCGGTCCGATTCAGCGAAGGCGCTTCAGTGCGCCACGCCCGCCGCGCCCGCCGCGCTCGTGGAGACCCGCCGCATGGACTGGGCGCGGCCGTAGGTGAGCGAGCGCCACAGCCACTCCACCGGACCGAAGCGGAAGCGCGCCAGCCACCAGTGGCAGAAGGCGAGCTGCCCCGCGAGGAGGACCGCGCAGTAGAGCACCGTGCGCGACGGCGGCGTGTGGGCGATGAGCCCCAGCCCCCAGCCGTCATACACGCAGAGGCCCATCACGGACTGCATGAGGTAGCACGTCAGCGCCATGCGGCCCGCGGGCTCGAAGACGCCCAGCACCTTGCGCCAGCGCTCCTTCTGGAAGAGCAGCGCGAAGCCCGCCGCGTAGCCCGTGCCCATGAAGAGGTAGCCCACGTCGCGCGGGGTGCGCAGCCACGCCAGCCACCCCGGCGGACTGGCCACGCCCCGGTAGACGAGGTTGAGCACCATCACCAACAGGCCGATGACGCTGCCCACCCCCAGCCCCCAGGCCGCCAGCCGCCGCAGCAGCTTGCGGTGGCGCTCCACGTCCTGGATGAGCCCGCGGCGTCCGGCCCACAGGCCCAGGAGGAAGCGCCCCAGGACGATGGACAGCAGCAGCGGGCGGTTGGGGTTGTTCATCCCCGCCCAGCCGAAGCGCACGTTGGCCAGCTGGCTGGTCACCACCGAGTCGCTGGACAGGCCGGCGAGGAGCTCCGCGCGGTGGGCCGCGTCCTCGTCCCGCGTGGCCTTCTGGGCACGCTCCGCCTCCGCCGCGCCGTTCAGCACCACGGGGAGCACCCGCTGTCCGACGGTGAAGGTGATGGGCAGCGCGAACAGGAGCACCGCCGCCCAGACGAGCACCGCCTTGTCGGAGCACTTGCGGAACGGCAGCAGCATGAAGCCCACCACCGCGTAGGTGGCCAGGATGTCCCCCACCCACACCCCGAACATGTGGACCAGGCCGATGCCAAACAGCACGGTCAGCCGGCGCCGGTACATCGGCACGATGGACGTCCCCTTCGCTTCCGCGCGCGTCATCTGCAGCGCGAACCCCAGCCCGAAGAGGATGGTGAAGAGGGTGACGAACTTCTGGTCGATGAGGAGGCCGAAGAGCGAGTTGACCGCGGCCTCCAGCGGGGGGGCCGCCAGCGCCAGGGCCTGCTCGCGCGGCAGGAACATCCGGCCGTTGAACGAGCTCAGGCTGTTGGAGATGAAGACGCCCACCAGCGCGAAGCCGCGCAAGGCGTCCAGGGCATGGACGCGCTCGGAGTGCTCGGTGGGACCTGCGGAGAGTGTTTCGGACATGCCGGGGACTACACGCTGTCGTCATCGGCAGCGTCAATCGAGCCCCCCTGCACGGACAGCAGGCTTTCAGTGCGCGGCGGGCGCCTCGCGGGCGGGGGCCAGGCGCATGGGCTGCGCGCGTCCGTACGTGAGCGAGCGCCACAGCCACTCCACCGGACCGAAGCGGAAGCGCGCCAGCCACCAGTGACTGAAGGCGACCTGCGCCGCGAAGACGCCCAGGCACAGCAGCACCGTGCGCGACGGCGGCGTGTTCCCCACCAGCCCCAGGCCCCAGCCGTCATACAGCCAGATGCTCACCACGGACTGCATCAGGTAGAGCGTCAGGGCCATGCGCCCCACGGGCGTGAGCACGCCCAGCACCTTGCGCCAGCGCTCCTTCTGGAAGAGCAGCGCGAAGGCCGCCGCGTAGCCCGTGCCCATGAAGAGGAAGCCCACCTCCCGCAGGGTGCGCATGCCCACCATCCACGCCGGCGGGCTGAGCTGCCCCAGGGGCCCGCCGCCGGGAACGTTCCGGTTCATCAGGTTGAGCACCAGCGACAGGGTGGCGACGGCGCTGCCCACGGCCAGCCCCCACGCCATCACCCGGACCAGCAGCTTGCGGTGGCGCTCCACCTCCTCCAGCACCCGGTGGCGCCCGGCCCACAGGCCCAGGAGGAAGCGGCCCAGGATGATGGACAGCCAGATGGGGCGGCCCGGGTTGGGCAGGTTCTGCCAGGCGAAGACGGCGTTGGCCTGCTGCGACGCCACCACCGAGTGGCTGGACAGGCCGGTGAAGAACGCCGTGCGGTGCGCGCCCTCCTCCTCGCGCGTGGCCTTGGCGGCGGCCTCCGCGGCCTCCTTGCCGTGCAGGAGCTCCGGGCCGTAGCGCTGCGCGATGGACAGCGTGAGCGGCAGCACGACGAAGAGCACCGCCACCCAGGTGAGCACCGTCCTGTCGGAGCGCTTGCGGAACAGGAGCAGCACGAAGCCCACCATCGCGTAGGTGCTGAGGATGTCCCCCACCCACACCCCGAACATGTGCACCAGGCCGATGCCAAACAGCACGAGCAACCGGCGCCGGTACACCGGCACGATGGATGCGCCCCGTCCCTCCGCGCGTGTCATCTGCAGCGCGAAGCCCATGCCGAACAGCAGGGAGAAGAGGGTGATGAACTTCTGGTCCACGAAGAAGGCGTAGAGCGAGTTGACCACCGTCTCCAGGGTGGACGCCGTCAGCGCCTTCGCCTGTTCGCGCGGCAGCAGCGAACGGCCGCTGAACCAGCTCAGGCTGTTGGAGACGAAGACACCCAGCAGCGCGAAGCCGCGCAGGGCGTCCAGCAGGTGCACGCGCTCGGAGGCTTCGACGGGACCGACGGAGGAGGGCTCGGGCATGGTGCGCCACTACACGCCCGCGTGCTCCACACCGTCAAACGCACGAGGTGTGACGCGGTCCGCACGCGCCCGTGACTCACGACGTCACAGCGGCGGGGCGGATTTCTCCGGACCGGGCAGAACCTCGCGCAGGCAGCGCTCCAGGCCGCCCCGGTGGCGCCACTGCATGGGGTAGCCCAGGGAGACCTCCTCGAAGCGCACGCCGTCGCGCCACAGCGTGGAGGGCATGTGCAGGTGCCCCGTCACCACCACCTCCGCGCGGTAGCGCGTGTGCCAGTCCTCGGTGAGGCGCGTGCCGCACCAGATGGAGAAGCGCGGGATGCGCGGCAGCCGCACGTGCTCGTAGCGCAGCGGGTAGTGGTTGATGAGGATGGTGGAGCACCCGGGCGGCAGCCGCTCCAGCCGCGCGCGGGTGCGCTCCACGCGCGCGTGGCACCAGGCCTGACGGGTGGGGTACGGCTCCGGGTGGAGCAGCACCTCGTCCGTGCACATCAGGTCGTCCTCCCAGGCCCACTCCAGCGCCTTGTCCACGGGCACGGTGTCCGGGCGGAAGGTGTAGTCGTAGCCCAGGAACATGGGGACGACGACGCGGTGGGGGCCTTCACCCGGCCAGCGCGGATACGGATCCTCCGGCGTGAGCGCGCCGTAGCGGTGGCACAAGTCCACCATGCGCAGGTAGCGCGCCTCGCCCTTCAGCGGCGGCTGTTCCGAGGGCATGGTCCACAGCTCGTGGTTGCCCGGTACCCAGACGACCTGGCGGAAGCGCGCGGTGAGCGTGCGCAGCATCAGCTCCATGTCCGCGAGCGTCTCGCCCACGTCTCCGCCGACGATGAGCCAGTCGTCCGGGCGCGGCGCGAGTGCCGCCAGCGCCTCGTGGTTCTCCTTGTGCCGCAGGTGCAGGTCGCTGATGGCGTAGAGCTTCATGGCGTGCGTGGGGAAGGC
Source organism: Corallococcus exercitus (assembly GCF_003611585.1). Classification (GTDB taxonomy): domain Bacteria; phylum Myxococcota; class Myxococcia; order Myxococcales; family Myxococcaceae; genus Corallococcus; species Corallococcus exercitus. The sequence continues at coordinate 6,307 of NZ_RAVW01000286.1, forward strand.
CCTACCTTAACGCGCACGGCGGCGCGCGCCATGGGAACGGCCGGCCGTCAGCCCAGCGACGCCAGGAGCGCCAGCACCTGCTGCGGAGGCGCGGCGCGGTCCATCCAGGTGATGCCCTTCTCCCGCAGCCCGCGCGCCGGGGGTTGCGAAGTGTGCAGCGCGCACACGGCACGAGGATGCCGGGCGCGCACGCACGTGAGCAGGCACAGCCCGTCACCATCCGGCAGGCCCTGGCCACTCACCACCACGGACGGCGGTGCTTCCCCCATCAGCCGCTCCGCTTCGCGCACGCCCTGGGCGAAGCGCTTGTCGCCGGGCAGGTGCCTGGACAGCCGCCGCAGCGCCGCGAGCGCGCGTGGATCCGCGTCCACGAACAGGAAGCTGGGAGGGTTGGAGGGCTCTCGCATGAAGGCAGTGGGTGGTGCGGACAGGCTTGACGCAAGAGGTTGTGTCGCGAAAAGCCTACCCCGGAAGTTCTTGGAAGCCAACCTCTCAAGTCATATCGACATGGGCGAACCCGGTAGGTTAACGACCCCATGGAAAAGACCCTCGCATCCCGGCTCGGAGGTGCGGCCCGCGTCGCCCGCACCCGCCTGAACCTGACCCAGGCGGACGTGGCGGAGCGCATTGGCATCGCGAGTGAAGTCTATGGGCGTCTGGAGCGCGGGCACATGCTGCCCAGCATCCAGACCTTCCGTCGGTTGTGCGTGGTGCTGTCCATCTCCGCGGACGAGGCGTTGGGTCTGAAGCCGTCGCAGGACGTGAAGTGGGCCGCGGAGCCTCCGTCCGACTACGGCGAGTCCGCGGAATTGCGCCGTCTGCTGCGCCGCGCGAAGCAGCTGGACCGGGGCTCCATCCGCATCCTCAGCGTGCTGGCCTCGCAGTTCAAACCGCGCAGCTGAAGGCGCCCCGGTGCTCATCCGGCCTCCGCCGCGCCGGCCCAGCGCGACAGCCGCTCCCGCAGCTTCCGGACGGAGGGAAAGCCGTTGAAGAGCACCACCTGCGGGTGATCCTCCAGCACCTGCCGCTCCGCCGCCTCCTTCGCCAGCGCGCGGTCCACGCCCAGGAGCAGCCCTGCGTCGGGACGCGCGCGCAGCTCCGCCAGCCGGCGTGACAGCGGCGCCGCGTGCCACGGGTGGAACAGCTCCAGCGCGACCTCCTGGCCCGTCTTCCGGTGGCGGAAGGTGAGGTCGGGCACGCACAGGCCGGCGGCGCCGGTGTGGCGGGGCAGGGGCGTCAAGTCCAACGCCCAGGCGTCGTCCTCGAAGCCTTCCGCCAGCGCGGCCACCTCCGGTGGCACGTGGCCCAGCGCGGCGGGCAGCGGGGACACCAGCGGATCCTCGTGGGAGAGCTGGAGCGTGGAGCGCTTGCGCGCGTCCTCCAGCACCGCGGAGAGCTCCCAGCGCTCCAGGATGGGGACCACGGAGAGGAAGCTCGCCAGCTGCAGGCCGTACTTCTTCTGCAGGGACAGCATCGCGCCGGGACCTTCGACCTCCAGGGACCAGTCCTCGCCGTCGCGCCGCACCTCCGCCACCAGCCGGCAGAACTTCAGCCAGCGCAGCAGCTTGCGCACGCGCAGGAGCTCCGGCGACCGGGCGCGCAGGGTGAGGCGCCGGGCGTTGAAGAGCGGCCCCTGCGCGAGCGCCAGGTTGTAGCGGTCCAGCAGGCCCTGCGGCGTGAGCGCCTCCCCATCCCAGCCGAGCAGCTTCCGGTTGCCGGGCAGGTCCGAGTACAGCGCTTCGCGGGTGGCGGGGAGCGGTGCGCCCAGGGCCTCGGTGAGGCGCGCTTCGTAGGCCTCCAGGGTCGTGTCCGGAGAAAGGGTCCGCAGCACCTTCGCGCCCACGAGCAGCGTGCGCCAGCGTGCCTCCGTGGCGCCTTCACCAGCCTCGTCGAAGACGAGCCGGTCGAGCAGCAGCTTCACCAGTCCGCGCGCGACCTTGGGGCGGCTGAACGCGCCGGCCTTGAGGCTGAAGGCCTCCTCCACGTCGTCGCGGCTCTGGCCCCGGAAGGCCTCCGCGTCCGCGAGCAGCTCCTTCGCGAGCGCCTGGAGGGACGGGTCGTGCGTCTTCACGAAGGAAGGCCGCAGGATGCCTTCGCGCACGCGCGAGGCGAGCAGCTCACGCGTCAGCATCGGGAGGGCCCTCCGGTTCCTGGTAGGCGCGGTGCTGCCGGCGCCTCTCGCTGATGCCGCTCTCCGCCGTCTGCGCGGAGCACACCTCGTACAACAGGGCGCGCTTGCCGGGGCGCTTTCGCAGGATGCGGCCCAGGCGCTGGACGTGTTCGCGCACGCTGCCGCTGCCGCTGAGCACCACGCCCACGCGGGCCTCGGGCACGTCCACGCCCTCGTTGAGCACCCGGGACGTGAGCAGCACCGGCAGCTCCGCGCTGGCGAACGCGGCCAGCAGCGCCTTGCGCTCCGGCAGCGGCGTGTGGTGCGTGAGCGCGGGCAGCAGCAGCTTGCGCGCCAGCGTGTAGACCGTCTCGTTGTCGTCCGTGAAGACGATGACGCGGTCCTCGCGGTGCTCCAGCAATATCTTCCAGAGCGCGTCCAGCTTGCCGCTGGAGGTGAGCGCGATGCGGCGCTGCTCCCGGTAGCCCCGGTACGCCGCGCGGCCCTCGTCGCTGCGCTGGCTCTGCGCCAGGAAGCGCGCCCAGCCCTCCGGCGACGCGAGCGGCACGCCCAGCCTCCTCACGAACGTGAGGTAGCGGCCTCGCGCCTCGTCGTAGCGCGTCTTCTCGTCGGGCGTCAGCGGCACCTCGATGCGGCGGACCTCGTAGGGCGCCAGGTACTGGCCCTGGAGTTCGTCGATGCCGGTGCGGTGCACCAGCGGGCCCAGCAGCTCCTCGCACACGCGCTCGCCGCCGTCCGCGCGCTCCAGCGTCGCGGTGAGCCCCAGCCGGTAGGGCGCGAGCGTCCCTTCCGCGATGAAGCGATAGCTGGGCGCGGGCAGGTGGTGGCACTCGTCGCAGATGAGCAGGCCGAAGCGGTTGCCCGTGAACTCCATCTGCATCGCCGCGGAGTCGTACGTCGTCACCGTGAGCGTCTGGCGGTCGTTGACGCCGCCGCCCACCATGCCCACCGGGCCGGAGAAGTGCTTCGCCAGCACGCCCTGCCACTGCGCCATCAAATCCAACGTGGGCACCACCACCAGCGTGGGCCGCTTCACCCACGCGATGGCCAGCACCGCCAGCAGCGTCTTGCCCGCGCCCGTGGGCAGCTCCACCAGCCCCCGGCCCCCCGCGCGCGTCCAGGCCTCCAGCGCCGCGCGCTGATGCGGGAACGGCTCGATGGGGACGGTGAGGGGCAGCTCCACCGGCTCGAAGCGCTTCGCCCGGTCCTCGTAGGGCAGCCCGCATTCACGCAGGCGCAGGACGACGTCGCGGTAGTGCAGCGCGGGCGCGCGGAAGACGCCCGTGCGCCCGTCCTTCTGGAAGAGCGCGTGCAGGCGCGCGTCGTCGGGCAGCGTCGGGGCCACCAGCGTGCCGCTGTCGTAGTGCAGCTCGGTGAGGGGAGAGGGCAGGGGCTCGATGGCGGACGCTCGGGACTCGGGGAGCCGACGTGGGGGGAGACTCGCGCGGGAAGGGAAGTAGCGGGTTGGAAGGCGCTCCGCCACTCTGGCCCGCGGGGCTTGAAGAAACCACGGGCGCGGACGGTTGGCTGCCTGGAGGCACTGCGTGCCTTCTGGACGCGGGATGGATTGCTTTGTGGGGGGCCCGGGCGTTACGTGCTCACCCCATGGCCTGGACCTGCCCCGCCGCTGCTCGCCGTGTTCCGCCCGCCGGCTGGAGGCCCGTGTCCTTCCGGGCTTCGCACTGATGCGGGTCCTCGTCGTCAGCCCGCATCCGGCGTCCCGTGCGCTGCTCAGCCGCTTCCTGGACGCGGAGCCGGACGTGGAGGTGTCCGCCACGGGCGAGCCCGATGACGCCTTCGCCTGCATCAAGGAGAACAAGCCCGCGCTGGTGGTGGTGGACCTGCGCCGCCCGGACGAGGACCACCCGTTGTTCCTGGGGCTGCTGCGCAAGCGTCACCCGTCGCTGCCGGTCATCTCGCTGGTGCCCGGCCGGCTGCGCATCTTCGACGGCCGCTCCGAGCGCGTGCGCGAAGCCCACGGCGACACCGCGGAGGCGCTGCACCACCTGATGGGCTCCGTGCTCCAGGCCACGCGCGACCTGCTGGCCCAGCACCTTCTGCGGATGTTGCGCCCGCCGGTGGGAAAGGCCTGAGCCGCCCCGCGGCTACAGGCGCAGCCGGTAGCCCACGGCCACGAGCACCGCGCCCGCGTTCACGTCGCCGGTGGTGAGGAAGTCCACCGGAGCGAAGTGGTACTTCGCCTCCAGGAAGGCGCCGCCCGGACCCAGCGGCAGCTCCGCGCCCGCGAGCGCCTGGAACCCCAGCCCGCCGCCGCTCTCCGACGCGGTGCCGTCGAACGACTCCACCGTCGCGCGGTGCAGGTACAGGCCGGGGCCCGCGCCCACGTAGGGCGTGAGCGGCCCGAGCGCCCGAGGGAAGCGGAACACGGCGGACAGCTGGATGGCCACCTCGCGCTCGGCGAGCGTGTACGGGGACTCGATGGGCTGGCCCAGGTTGTCGAGTTGGGGCCCGCGCAGCGTCCCCGACATGGAGGGCCGGTGGTAGTTCACCTCCAGCACCAGCGCGAGGCGCCGCTGGAGCAGGGGCGTGAGGAAGCCCACCTCGCCGCCCAGGAAGAGGTCGCCGCCGAGCGACGTGACGGGCTTGATGAAGCCCACCTTGGGCGCGATGAAGAAGGGGCCTTCCCGGTCCTTCTTGCCAGGGGAAGAGGGAGCGGCGGCCAGCGCCGCGACCGCGAGCAGGGCGAGGGCGTTCATGGGGAGACGGTGAAGCCGGACGACGCGGGGATGGTTCCGAAGGCACCGCTGGGGTCCGTGACAATGAGCCCGTAGGTGCCGGGCACGACGCCGCCGGGGCACGCGGGATCCGTGACGGGCGGAGTGTCGAAGCCGGAGCACGTGGGCACGGTGGCCTTGAGCTGCGTCGCGGAGACGTAGGTCACGCCGTACAGCGGGATGTTCACCCTCTGGCCGGGGTCCGTCTTCACGGGCGCGACGAGGTACACGTTGTGGGTGCCGGACGACGTGAAGGGCGCCGAGTTGCCGGACGCGGGGTTGGTCAGGGTGATGACCGTGTCGCTGGTGGCGGACCCGCTGCGAGGCGCCACGGTGAGGCTTCCCAGCTGCGGGTAGTCGACGGTGAGCGCCTGCGGCCGCGTGGTGGCGCAGCCCTCGGGGTTGGTGAGGGTGAGCGCGTAGGTGCCTTCCGGCGTCGCGGGGGGCACCTCGGCTTCGATGCGCGTGTCGGAGACGACGGTGAGGGTGAAGAGGGGCTGGTCCTCTTCGCCTTCGCGCTGAAGGACGATGAGCGGCAGCGCGTCCGAGCGGAAGCCGCTGCCTTCGATGACGAGGGGACTGCCCGCGCTGTAGTGGAAGCCCTGGGGCGCGGTGATGTTCGTGACGGCGGGCGGCGGCACGACGCGCAGGCCGTCCTCGAGTTCGGAGGTGCCGCCCAGGGGGTTCGTCACGGCGACGGTATAGGCGCCGGGAGGCAGCACGTTCGACGGCGTGCTGTCGCGGGTGGGCAGGTCCATCCGCATGAGCTCGGTGCGCGCGAAGAAGAGGTGGTCGGCGGGGAGCGTGTAGTCGCTCGGGCCGCTCAGCGAGACCTGGGGCAGCTCCACGGAGGGCGTGTCGGTGAGCGCGTCGCGGGGCACGGGGGTGAAGCGGCTGCCGATGAGCTCCAGCCGCCATCCCGCCGCGCCGCCACCGGCGTTGCAGACGCGCGCGGGCGTGACGAGCCGCTGCAGCGGATTGATGAGGCCCTCGAGCTTCGGGGTGGTGCCTTCGGTCGATTCAGAGCAGGCGACCAGGCTGAGCAGTGCGGCGGCGACCGGAAGGCGCACGGGTTCCTCCATCATCCCGTCAACAAAGCTGTCACACGTTAGGCCGACGCCCGGAAGGGTCAGGAGTTTTTTCCGGCTCCACGCCCACAGCCGTGCCCGTTCCGCCGGGTCGGATGACTCAAGTGCCTGACATCGCAGGGGAATATCTCGGCGAGAGGCGTCGGCACGCCGAATGCTAATGCTCCCCGGCAGCAGGGACGGGC
>NZ_RAVW01000287.1 GCF_003611585.1 Corallococcus exercitus
CCGGTGAACCCTTGGCTCCCCTCACCCCCAGAATCTCCGCGTCGCGGCGAATCCTGCTGGGCCTGGCGCTGCTGACGGCGCTGCCGGCATCCGCCACGGACATCGTCACCTTCAGCCAGGGCGCGCTCATCATCCCGGAGCAGGCCACCTTCCAGCAGGGCTGTGGAAGCCTGTCGGCCTACGGCCTGGTGTGGCGCCTGCTGCAGTCCAACGAGGCGGGCGGCTTCAACGCCAACCACCCGGTGACGGTGTACCTGGCCATCGACGATACGAAGCGGTCCCCCAACCGCTGCGTGCCCACCAACAAGCACCTGCCGCCGTCGCCGAACAACGGCGCCTGGAACGACCCCAGCTGGAACGACGGCTGCGACTTCCACATCAGCAACTCGGCCTCGGCGCCCGTCGTGCCGGTGCCGCCGCTGCAGGCGCTGCCCTCCGGGGGCCTGTTCCCCGCGGGGGACGTGGACAACTTCACCACCGGCACGAACGAGGCGCGGCCGAACTTCACGCGCGCGACGCTCAACACCGCCAGCAACTTCCGCGACATCCAGTACATGGGCGGCGCGTTCATCATCGACGCGAAGGACGCGAAGAACGCGCTCGACTTCCTGAACTCCTCCACCGGGCCGGACGCGCCGAACAAGTTCCGCACGCCGTGCAACTGCGACACGTTCACCAACGGCAGCGGCTGCTTCTACGTGCGCATGCACCAGGCCACCATCGAGTTCAACGCGCCCATCGGCCGGCGCCTGAACCGCGTGCCCCCGAAGATCGCCCTGCTGGACCGGGACGACCACAACTCCGGTGACGAGTCCTACGTGAAGGGCGGCATGCTGGACGACTACCTGCGCAACGCGGGCCTGGACTTCCCGGGCGCGGGCGGCTGCCCCCAGGGCACCACGAAGACGTGCACGCGCAACGGCGGGCGGCCCGGCCTCATCTACGACGCGCTCCACGCCAACGCGGACCTCGTCTCCACCTCCGCGTTCCCCCACGGCCTGCTCAACGCCGAGGACCCCGTCACCCAGCGCCCCCGCTACCGCGTGTTCTGGGCGCCGCACTGGGAGCTGGGAAACAGCACGCGCCCCGAGTACCGCGACAACGGCGACGGCGCCGTCAACCAGGCGGAGAACGTCCTCAACAACATCGCGTACTTCACCAACCAGCGCGGCAACGGCCTGTTCGCCGAGTGCGCCAGCATCTGGTCCTATGAGCACACCGAACGTCCGGACGGCTCGATGGTGCTGTCCTCGCACTTCCAGAGCGACGGTCTCTTCGAGAAGAACGCGCTCGTCAACGGCGACACCTGGAACGGCCGCAACTGCACGGACCCCGACTACCGCAACGAGTCCTCGCCGCGGCCCGCGTGCGTCCTCTACCCCAACCCGGGCGACCCCTTCTCCCAGCTGGGCGACTTCCGCTTCAACAACGTGGCGGGCCACACGGAGAACTACCGCACGACCTTCAAGAACGGCGTGCGGCGGCTGGCGGTGAGCTGGAAGGACTACGCCCCCGGCAACCAGTACGACAACCCGGCGCACGTGGCGGCGAACGCCCAGCGCGGCCACGACTTCTTCTCCTTCAACCAGAAGGACAATGATCCGCAGAAGGCGACCATCGTCTACCTGGCGGGCCATGACTTCAAGGACAGCGTCGCGGGCACGCGCATCGTGCTCAACACGCTGCTCAACCTGGGAAGCGAACCGCTGCAGAGCGAGCGCACCGTGTCCGCGCCGGTGGCGCTGGACGACAAGAACGGCAGCGACACCAACGGCTCGCGCGCCGTGCTGTTCAAGACCTCCTACAACGCCGTGACGGGCTACCCGCCCGGCGCGGACACGTACACGCCCGCGCAGGGCTCGCACTGGGTGTTCCCCTACTACCCGGGCACGCTGCGCGCGCACTCGCTCATTGGCGGGGACGCGCTCGCCAACGGGGAGAACTCCCTGTCGGACGGCACCCTGTGGAACGCGGACGCGCGCATGCCCGCGCCCGGCGACCGCAACCTCTTCACCTACTTCGGCGGCGAGGTGACGGAGAACCCGTCGCTGGGCGCCGGCCGCAACGCGCCGCACGGGGTGCTGCAGGTGGGCTGGCAGCCGGAGGAGGTCTCCGGCACGCGCATCAACAAGAACTACGGCGCGTCCCCCAACCCCAACTGCGTGGACGTGCTGAAGCTCCACCGCGCCCAGGCCCGCGACGGCACCTTCCACTACGACTTCGTGAAGGGCAGCGACGGCGTCTGTGACCTGCAGCAGGCGACGCAGTACTCGCCGCAGCTGGGCGGCTCCGACTTCGGCATCACCAACGAGATCATCAACAAGGGGCAGCTGCTCAACGACTTCAACGCGGTGGCGATGATGCTCCAGCGCGTGCGCGGCTACTGCTACGCCACGGTGTCCGGCCGCGACGGCGCCAACGAGACGCCCATCCTCCAGCCCACCAACGCGCAGTGCAACAACGACTCCGCGGACAACAAGGCGCACCTGGGCGGCTTCATCCACTCGTCGCCCGTGGTGGTGCCCGCCAGCACCTTCATCCCGGACCGCAACGCCGCGCGCCCCACGGTGGCCTACGCGGCGGGCCTGGACGGCCAGGTCCACGCCTTCTACGTCTCCGGCGGCGCGCGCTACGACGGCCCGGCGGAAAACCTCCAGTTCCCCAACCCGGACGCCAGCGCGCGCTTCAAGACGGACTTCGCCCAGCGCTTCCGCTCCGGCACCACGCCCCTGCCCGGCACGGAGCTCTGGAGCTTCCTGCCGGCCACGCAGCTGTCGGGCCTGCGCAACAACACCGCGCGGGTGAACAGCGCGCCCGTCGTCTTCGACGTGTTCGCGGACTTCGTGGGCACCGGCCGCCGGGAGTGGCACACGGTGCTCGTCGCCAACGTGGGCCAGACGGGGCGCGACCTGTTCGCCCTGGATGTGACGAACCCGCTCAAGCCCGTGCTGCTGTGGCACCTGGTGGGCAGCCACTACGCCACCTCCAGCGCGCCGCACGCCGTGGTGGCGCTGGCGGACCGGGGCCAGGGCGGCATGGACTGGACGTACACTTGGGACGAGGACTCCAGCCTCTTCCTGCTGCCGCCGCGCTCGGACCCGGGCCGCGCCTCCAGCGGCCTCTATGACTACAGCGGCCTGGGCGGCTCGCGCGGGCTGTCCGTGGGCGTGAGCTGGGCGGGGCTTTCGCCCGTGTACACCGTCTTCGTCGCCTCCAGCAGCTCCGGGGCGCCGGCGGTGGCGGGCTCGCCGGGCTCCCCCGCCAAGGGCGTGCAGGTGTTCGCCATCGACGTGGCCACCGGCCAGAAGCTGTGGCAGTGGCAGCAGGCCTACGCCAGCAGCGTGGACAACAGCGCGCCGGCCGCGCCCACCGTGTCGCAGGACTCCAGCGGCGCCGCGCGCCTCTACGTGGGTGACATGGAGGGCCGGCTCTGGGAGCTGGACGCGTCCACTGGCATGAACGTCAACGTGACGCGCATGGGCCCCGCGTGCAGCGACGCCGCGCCCTGCAAGTACACGGCGATGAACATCGGCGGGCTGCCCGTCACCAGCCAGCCCATCAGCACCAACGTGGGCCTGGCGCGCATCCCGCGCGACGCGGCGGACGCCTCCGCCTTCGGGCAGTACAAGGGCAAGGTGGTGGCCCTGGTGGGCACCGCCGGCATGGACTGGGTGCCGGACTCGGTGGGAGGCCGCTTCCATGCGCTGCTCCTGGACGCCGGCCTGCGGCTGCCCCTGGGCCAGGACGGCAAGCGGCTGGACGGCTCGCCCATCAACGCGAACCTGGCCCACACCGAGGCGACCACCTACGGCATCCTCCAGGAGGCCCCGCCCTTCCCCATCGTCTTCGCCGCGCCCGAGCACGTCTACGGCAACGTCACCATCGCGGGGCGCACCGCGTACTTCAGCACCGCGGAGGAGTCCGTGAACGACCCCATGCTGCTGAGCGCCTCCGTGCGCGGCCACACGTACAGCATCGACCTGGGCAACACGCCCACCTCGCAAGGGGACATCCACCCGATGAGCGGCGCGTCGCTGGCCAACTACGGCGGCGTGGCCGTCTACCACCGCGACAACGGCGGCACGTCCCAGGACTACATCGTGGGCGCGGAGGTGAGCGCCCTGCGCGTCACGCGCATCGACAACGGGAGCAACGAGGGGGCCTCCAGCCCCACCTCGAAGAACTCCGTGGCCGGCGAGAACGGCGTGCTCTACCAGCTCCTCAACTGGAGCCAGAGGTTCCTCGAATGAGAGCCCTTCCCTCTTCCTCCTCCCGCCGGGGCAGCGGCCTGCTGGAGGTGCTCATCTCCATGAGCGTCCTGGCGCTGGCCGCCGTGGGCGCCGTGATGGGCATGGTGGCCGCCACCCGCGACGTGAAGGACGGCCAGGTGCTCCAGGGGCGGCGCATGCTGCTGGAGGCGCGCGTCCAGCGGCTGTGGCTCGCGTCCAAGCTGGAGCTGGCGAACCAGGCCGTCGCGCGGCCCGCCACCTATCCACCGGAGCTGGCCCTGGGCGCGGCGCCCTGGAAGCTGGACCCCAGCACGCCGCAGGCGGGCGACGTGGGCACCGGCGCCTACTTCCGCGTGCTCCCCACGGGCCAGGTGGTGCCGGCGCTGGACGTGCCCAACGGCACGCCCTGTGACGTCACCACCCCGGACGCGGTGCTGCCCCGCGACGTCTACTGCCGTGAAGTCCTGGTGACGAAGGGGCTGCCCAAGGACCTGCCGGCCGCGGCCCAGGCCATGGTGCCCGCCGGGGCCCTGCCCTTCACCTTCTGGACGCGCGCGTTCCGCAAGGGCGACAGCGCGGAGCGCGCCATCGTGCACAGCGAGGTGTTCGTCCAATGAGGTTCCCGTCGAGGTCCCGAGGCATGACGCTGCTGGAGACGATGGTGGCCGCGGCGCTCGCCACCATCATCCTCGCGGCGGCCACGGCGCTGCTGCTGGCGGGCGGGCGCGTGGTGCACAACACGGAGCACGTGGCGGACAGCCACGACCACGCGCGGCTCGCGGGAGAGACGCTGCTGTCCGCGGTGCGCCAGGCCGGCGCGGGCATGCCCGAGGGCCTCTGGGTGGTGTCCGGCGGAACGCCCCAGCGCATCAACCCCGTCTTCGGCGGGGACGGCGCGGGCTCGGGCGTGCTCGCCGCCACCACGTCCGGCAACGTGCCGGGCACGGACGGCAGCGACGACCTGTGGCTGGTGGTGCCGGACCGCAACTACCTGGGCCGCGACTGCGCGCCGGGCGCGGCGATGTCGGTGGTGAAGAACGGCACCGGCCCCATCGAGGTCAACTGCGTGGGCACGCCCAGCGGCGCCCCGCCCTCCAACCCGATGCTGGTGGCCAGCAACATGAAGAGCGGCGCGCTGCTCACCCAGACGTCGGTGACGAGCAACCCGCCCACGGCCACGGTGAACTACCTGGAGTCCAGCGTGCCGGGCTTCTCCAACGCGCCCCACAAGGGCGGCTTCCAGCGCACGGACATGGTGTACCCCGTGCGGCTGCTGCACTTCTTCATCGGGACCAACCCGGTCAACGGCCGCAAGGCGCTGATGCGCGCGGAGGGCAAGCCCGGCGGTGACGTGGCGGGGCGCCCCTTCGTGGACATGGGCGACCCGGTGGTGGTGCAGGACTTCGTGGAGGACCTCCAGGTGGCCTTCGGCGTCGACGCCACGAACACGGGCGACCCGGCCCAATACGACTTCCAGAACGGCTTCAAGCCCGAGTACACGCCCGGCCTGCGCTCGGTGCGCGTCAGCGTGGTGGCCACCGGCCGCTCGCCCCGCCGCGACACGCGGAACCAGGCCGTCCTCTCCGAGGACCTGCCGCTCACGGTGGAGAACCACACGCCCGCCGTGGCCCCCGCGGACGGCTACTTCCGCAGCCTCTTCTCGCGCCGGGCGGAGCTGCCCAACCTGGCCTCGGCCAGCCTGTGAGTCCGTCTTCCGTGAGGTCTTCCGCCATGTCCCCGCGCCCTTCGTCCAGAGCCCTCCGCTCCACCCGCGGCGCCACGCTGCTGCTCGTCGTGCTGCTCGTCACCGTGCTCCTGGGCCTGGTGGCGGGCGTGATGGCCTACGCCAGCAGCGAGCGCACGCGCGCCGTGACCTCCAGCCGCACGGGCCAGCGGCAGGGCTGCGCGGAGAGCGGCCTGCAACTGGCGCGCGCCTACTTCGGCCGCAACTTCCCCCTGTGGAACACCTTCTTGAGCGCGCCGTCCATCTACGACCCCATCGCCTCGCCCACCAACCCGTCGCCCGCCAACCCGCGCACCGCCGCCGGCCGCGCGGCCATCAAGGCGGTAAACCCGGCGCTGTTCGCGGACCTGGACGGCGACGGCAAGGACGACGTGTACCTCTACGTCCGGGACAACGAGGACGAGTTCAAGCCGCTCCCCCCCGAGTGGAACCGCGACAATGATCAGAACGTCGTGGTGGGCGCCCTGTGCATCAGCGAGACGCTGATTCCGCGCCGGGGGGACACCAACCAGCTGGACCCCAACGCGCTCGCCGTGGAGGGCCTCCTCAAGTCCAGCAGCGGCGGCGAGGTCTACTCGGCGCAGGCGGGCGGCGGCACGGGCTCCGGCAACATGAACCATTGAGCCGTGAGCCCGCCGGGCGTGCGAAGCTTCCGCCCATGCCCACGCTCGAAGACGCCATCGCCCTGGCGGTGGCCGCGCACCAGGGTCAGCGCGACAAGGCAGGACAGCCCTACATCCTCCACCCCCTGCGGGTGATGCTGCGCCTCGCGTCCGACGCGGAGCGCACCGTGGCCATCCTCCACGACGTGGTGGAGGACACACCGTACACGCTGGAGCGCCTGCGCGGCCTGGGCTACCCGGAGGACGTGCTGTCCGCGCTGGACTGCCTGACGAAGCGCGAGGGCGAAAGCTACGAGGCCTTCATCGAACGGCTGCGTCCCCATCCCCTGGCCCGGCGCGTAAAGCTGGCGGACCTGGAGGACAACATGGACGTGCGCCGGCTGAAGGACGTCACGCCCAGGGACGCCGAGCGCCTCTCACGCTACGTGGCCGCCTGGACGCGCCTGCGCGCGGAGTAGCCCGCGGCATGAAAGACGACGGCCCGGCGACCCTCCCGTGAAGCGAGGGCGGCCGGGCCGCGAAACCGTGTGACGCGCGCGCCTTTAAGCCTTGGCGAGCTGGCGGAGCACGAACTGGAGGATGCCGCCGTTGCGGTAGTAGTCGAGCTCGTTCGGCGTGTCGATGCGGCACAGCGCCGTGAACTCGATGGGGCCCTTCTCACCGGTGGCCTTCACGGTGAGCTTCTTCTGCGGCGCCAGCCCCTCCGCGATGCCAGTGATCTCGAACGTCTCATGGCCGGTGAGGCCCAGCGACTGCGCGTCCTGGCCCGCCTCGAACTGCAGGGGCAGCACGCCCATGCCCACGAGGTTGGAGCGGTGGATGCGCTCGAAGCTCTTGGCGATGACGGCCTTCACGCCCAAGAGCTGCGTGCCCTTGGCCGCCCAGTCGCGGCTGGAGCCGGTGCCGTACTCGGCGCCCGCGAGCACCACGAGCGGGATGTTGTCCGCCTGGTACTTCATGGACGCGTCGTAGATGCTCATCCGCTCGCGCGTGGGGATGTGCACCGTGACGCCGCCCTCGACGCCCGGAACGAGCAGGTTCTTCAGGCGGATGTTGGCGAAGGTGCCGCGCACCATCACCTCGTGGTTGCCGCGGCGCGCGCCGTAGGAGTTGAAGTCCTTGGGCTCCACGCCCTCCGCCATGAGGTACTTCGCGGCGGGGCTCGTCTTCGCGATGTTGCCCGCGGGGGAGATGTGGTCCGTCGTGACGGAGTCACCCAGGAGCGCCAGCACGCGCGCGCCCTTGATGTCCTGCACGGCCTTGGGCTCCTTCGGGAGGTTCTCGAAGAAGGGCGGCTTGCGCACGTAGGTGGACTTGGCGTCCCACTGGAACGTGGAGCCCTTGCTCACCTGCAGCTGCTGCCAGAGCGTGTCGCCTTCCATGGCGTTCGCGTACTGGCTGCGGAACTGCTCCGGCTTCACGGCCGTGCGGATGGTCTCCTTGATCTCCTCGTTGGACGGCCAGATGTCCTTGAGGAACACCGGCTTGCCGTTGGGGTCCGTGCCCAGCGGCTCGTTGTCCAGGTCGCGGCCCACTTCACCGGCCAGCGCGTACGCCACCACGAGCGGGGGGCTCGCCAGGTAGTTCATGCGCACGTGCGGGTTGATGCGGCCCTCGAAGTTGCGGTTGCCGGACAGCACCGCCGCCACCACCAGGTCGCCCTCCACCACGGCGTTGGACACGGACTCCGGCAGCGGGCCGGAGTTGCCGATGCAGGTGGTGCAGCCGTAGCCCACGACGTGGAAGCCCACGGCCTCCAGGTAGGGCAGCAGGCCCGCGTCGCGCAGGTACTCCGTCACCACGCGGCTGCCCGGGGCCAGGGACGTCTTCACCCAGGGCTGCGGCTTGAGGCCCTTCTCCACGGCCTTCTTCGCCAGGATGCCCGCGGCCACCAGCACGGCCGGGTTGGACGTGTTGGTGCAGGACGTGATGGACGCGATGACCACCGCGCCGTGGCCCACCTGGTAGCTCTGCTTGCCCGCCTTCACGGTGACGGACTGGGCCAGCCGCTCCGGGGCCACCGGGGCCGCGGGGGCCTTCGCGCCGCCCTTGGGGCCCTCGTCGTCCTCGCCCTTGCTCTTGCCGGCGGACAGCATCTCCACGAGCGACGACTCGTAGCCGGCCTTCATGTCCTTCAGGGGCACGCGGTCCTGCGGACGCTTGGGGCCCGCGAGGCTGGGCACCACGGCGGCCAGGTCCAGCGCCAGCGTGTCGCTGAACAGCGGCTCCTGGGCGCCGGCGTTGAACCACAGGCCCTGCTCCTTCGCGTACGCCTCCGTCAGCGCCACCACGTCATCCGGGCGGCCGGTGAAGCGCAGGTAGTTGCAGCTCTCCTCGTCCACCGGGAAGAAGCCGATGGTGGCGCCGTACTCCGGGGCCATGTTCGCGATGGTGGCGCGGTCCGGCAGCGACAGGTTCTTCAGGCCCTCGCCGTAGAACTCCACGAACTTGCCGACGACGCCCTTCTTGCGAAGCATCTGCGTGACGGTGAGCACCAGGTCCGTGGCCGTGGCGCCCGCGGGCAGCTTGCCGGTGAGCTTGAAGCCCACCACCTGCGGGATGAGCATCGTGATGGGCTGGCCCAGCAGCGCGGCCTCCGCCTCGATGCCGCCCACGCCCCAGCCCACCACGCCCAGGCCGTTGATCATCGTCGTGTGGCTGTCCGTGCCCACCAGCGTGTCCGGGTACACGGTCTTGCCCTGGCGGAACGTCACCTGCGCCAGGAACTCCAGGTTCACCTGGTGGCAGATGCCGATGTCCGGGGGAACGACGCCAAAGCCCTTGAACGCGCTCTGGCCCCAGCGCAGGAAGGCGTAGCGCTCGCGGTTGCGCTCGAACTCCAGCTCCGCGTTCTCCTTGAAGGCCGCGGTGGTGGCGAACGAGTCGATCTGCACCGAGTGGTCGATGACGAGGTCCGCCGGGTTGCGCGGGTTGATCTTCGCGGGGTCACCGCCCATGGCGGCGAGCGCCTCACGCATGGCGGCCATGTCCACGACGGCCGGCACGCCGGTGAAGTCCTGGAGCAGCACGCGCGCGGGGTGGAAGGAGATCTCCGTCTCCGGGGCGGCCTTGGGGTCCCAGGCGAGCATCTTCTCGATGTGCTCGCGCTTGACGACGCGGCCGTCCTCGTTGCGCAGCAGGTTCTCCAGCAGCACCTTGAGCGAGAACGGGAGGCGGTTGACCGCCGGGTGGGCCTTCGCCAGCGTGGCCAGGCTGTAGTAGTCGTAGGTGGCCGAGCCGACCTTGAGCTGGGCCTTGGTGCCGAAACTGTCCGTCATGTGCGTTGCCGTCCTTCCGTGCCGGAATGACGCAACTTCTAGGCGTGTCCCCCCCGGCATGCAAAGGGTTCCTGCACCGCGTTGAAGACGGTGGACGGTTGCCCTGAACCCCGGGCTTACGGCCCCGCTCAGAGCACCTTGCGGAAGAAGTACAGCACGCGCTCCACGGCCTTCTGCCAGAGGGGCCGGCGGCGGAAAGCGGCCAGGTCCACCTCGCGGCAGTTGCCGCAATCCAGACGGAACGAGTCCTCCAGGTCGCGCCCCAGCCGGGGGTCCGCGAAGACGGCATTCACTTCGTGGTTGAAGGCCAGCGACAACCGTTCCAGGTTGAACGACCCGATGGTGCCCCACACGCCGTCCACGACGGCCGTCTTGGCGTGCAGCACGCCCCGGCGCCACTCGAAGATGCGGATGCCGGCCTCCATCAGCGGCTCGTAGAAGGCGCGCGTCGCATGCTCCAGGAACGGGTGGTCGCTCTTGCCCCCGTTGAGCAGCAGGCTCACCTCCACGCCGCGCTTCGCCGCGTCCTTGAGCGCGGCCACCATGCGCCGGTCCGGAACGAAGTAACCCGCGGCGATGAGCACGCTGGCCCGCGCGCGCTGGATGGCGTGCAGGTACGCGCGGTGGATGCTGCGGCGGCTGGACAGCACCGCCAGTCCCACGTCCCCTCTGGGGAGCAGGGCCCTGGGCGCGTGCGCCCCGCCGCGGATCCGCCGGCGCAGCCGGCTCAGGCGGTCGCGGAACATCATCCGCCACGTGGCCAGGAAGCGCCGCTCCAGCTCGTGCACCGCCGGGCCTTCAATCCGCAGCACGTCGTCGCGCCACGCCACGCCCTGCCCCTCCGGGGCCCAGTGCGCCGCGATGTTCACCCCGCCCGTGAAGGCCACCGTGCCGTCCACCACGAGAATCTTGCGGTGGTCCCGGCGCAGCAGGTGGCGCAGCCCGCGCTGGAGGCTGAAGGGCTTGAACGCCCGCACGTCCACGCCGCGCTGGCGCAGGCCCTCGAAGAAGCTCTTGCGGCTGGTCCACGACCCCACCGCGTCGTAGAGCACCTTCACGTGCACGCCGCGCTCGGCGGCCTCCGCCAGCGCCTGGCCGAAGAGTTCGCCCACCGCGTCGGTGACGAACATGTACGTCTCCAGGCGGATGGAGCGGCGCGCGCGGCGGATGGCCTCCAGCATCTCCGGGTAGGCCTCCACGCCGTCGCGCAGCAGGCGGCACGCGTTGCCCTGGAGGGTGGGGTGGTGCTGCGGCAGGTAGTAGCGGGCGAGCAGGCGCCGGGACACCCCGTCGCTCCACACCGGAGCATGCTCGGGCACCGGCCCCGTCGAGCGCGCCAGCTTCGGCGCCGCTGGAACCAACCCTTCCGTCTGCCGCTCCTCCCCCGCCAGCTCACGCATCACCCCACTGAGGGTGGGAACGGGGGGAGGGACCGGCAACCCGGACGGGCCCTGCCCGCCTCCCTGGCGGGGTTGCACCGTCCGCCAGGCAACGGCTGGGACTACAGGCCGTACTCGATGCGCTTGTTCTCCGCGCGCGTGGCGCACGGCTGGTCGTACTCGGGGAAGTACTCGCGCATGTGGTCCAGCGTGGAGGCGGCCTGCTTGTAGTGGCCCTGGTTGTAGTAGCCCTCCACCTCCAGCAGCAGCTTGGAGCAGGTGCGGTCCAGCTCCATCTGCGCGCGCTTCATGGCCTCCTGGGCCTCGAAGTAGAGGTCCGGCTTGGGGTCCGGGTGGGCCTCCAGCATCAGCCACGCCTCGCGGAAGGACTTCCAGGCCTCGTAGCGGTTGCGCGCGCCGATGTCCGGCGTGTCGAAGTTCTTGCGGCCCTTCTTGAAGGACTCGTTGGCGGTCTGGATGAGCTGCTGCGTGGAGAGCTGCTCGGGCAGCAGCGCGCGCTCCACCCAGACGTTCCACACGCGCCAGGTGTCCTCGCCGGGCGGGTTGCGGGTGTTGTCGAAGATGATGCGGTTGGGCTCGCCCTTGCGCAGCTGCTGGGGCGGGATCATCAGCTCCAGCGAGCGCTCCTGGCTGGCCATCGTGTCCGGGGGCACCTTGCCCACGTCCACGCCGTTGACGCTCACCACCACCTCGTCCTTGGAGATGCCCTGGGCCTGGTAGTGGAGGATGACCACCGCGCGCGTCGCGGCGACGAACTCCCACTCGAAGACCTTCATGTCCGGCCGGTTCCAGGTGACGTCGTCGCCCAGGCCGAACGAGTCGTTGATGGGCTGGTTGGACAGGCGCACGGGCTCCTCGCCCTTCTGAACCTTGTCCTCGCCGCCCAGCACCAGCCAGTACATGAGGGCGAAGAGGCCCAGCACCACCACGCCGCCGCCGGCCATCACGCCCGCGCGGACCTTGGAGTTCGCCTCCGCCCAGAACAGGCGCAGGTTGGCCACCAGGCCCGGCGTCTCCCGGCGGATGCGGGCGCGCTCGGCCGCGGACAGGCCACCGCCGCTGGAGGCGCCGGCGCGGGGCGTGCGGGCCACCGCGCGGGAAGACTGCTGTCACTTATACACATCTGACGCTGCCGACGATAAGGCTCGTTTCG
>NZ_RAVW01000288.1 GCF_003611585.1 Corallococcus exercitus
AGAGACAGGCATCCCGTCCCCCGCGGACTGGAGCCACCTCACCATCCGCCAGTCCGCGGATGACTTCCACCGTCTCACCCAGGCGCTCAAGCCCATCTACACCGGCAAGTGGGTGTCCACGGGCGGCAGCAAGGGCGGCGAGACGGTGGTGTTCTTCCGCCGCTTCTACCCGGACGACATGGACGCCACCGTGGCGTACGTGGCGCCCATCGCGAAGCGCAACGACGAGCGCTTCGTGACGTTCCAGGACGGAGTGGGAGGGGACGCGCAGCGGGCGTGCCGCGAACGGCTGTGGGCCTTCCAGCATGAGGTGCTCTCGCGCCGGGAGAACATGCTGGCGCTCCTGAAGGCCTACGCGGCGGAACAGGAGCTGACGTACTCGCAGCTCGGCTTCGAGCTGGCACTGGAGCACGGTGTCATCGAGACCTACTTCGCCTTCTGGCAGTACGACAGCGCGCAGAACTGCACCCGGAACATCCCCGACACCACCGCGACGGACCAGGAGCTGTTCGACGCGATGGACGCCGAGGTGGGCATGAGCTCGTTCGCGGACTCGGGCATCAAGCCGTACGCCGCCTACTACTACCAGGCCGCGGTGGAGCTGGGCTGGCCCCAGCCCTACGAGAAGCACCTGGGCTCGCTCATCCACTTCCCGGACACCGACACCGGCGAGGTGTACTCGCCCCCGGGCATCCCGTACGTGTTCCGTCCGCAGGCCATGCCGGACATCCAGGACTGGGTGTCCACGCAGGGTCAGCGCCTGATGTTCATCTACGGCAGCTACGACCCGTGGACGGCGGCGGCCTACCTGGTGGGCAACGCGCAGGACTCCTACCTGTACACGGTGCCGGGCGGAAACCACGGCGCGCGCATCAGCCAGCTCCCCGCGGACCAGCAGGCGGCGGCGAAGGCCACCCTCAACCGCTGGATGGGCCTCTCGCCGCTGAAGCGCGCCCCCAAGGCCGTGCTGTCCGAGGAGCCGCCCATCTTCGGCCCCCACGTGCCGCCCCGGCTGCGCGCGGCGTCGCGGAACTAGTCTGATTGTCGGACAGGTTTCGGGCCGTCCCGGATGCACTCCGGGGCGGCCCGTCGTCTTTTCAGCGGCCCATCTTGAACGGTCCGCCCCGCTCCACGGCCCGCTGGTACGCGGGGCGCGCGTGGAGCCGGTCGAGGTAGGCCGTGAGGTTCGGCAGGTCCCCCAGCAGCCGGAAGGACCTCGCGGCCTCCAGCACGAAGCTGAGCTGGATGTCCGCGCCCGTCAGCGCGGTGCCCACCAGGTACTCGCGGCCCTGGAGGGAGCCCTCCAGGTAGGCCAGGTGGTTCTTCAGCTCGGAGTCGATGCGCGGCTTGATGGGCGCCGCGGCCTCGCCCAGCCGCTTCACGTAGAGCAGCTGCACGATGGGCAGCATCGCGGAGCCCTCCGCGTAGTGCAGGAAGTGCGTGTAGCGGTCCAGGTCCTCGGGCGCGGGGGAGAGCCGGCCCTGGCCGTACTTGCGGATCAGCGTCTCGATGATGGCGCCGGACTCCGCCAGCACGCGGCCGTCGTCCTCCACCAGCGGCGACTTGCCCAGCGGGTGGATGGCCTTGAGCTCTGGCGGGGCGAACCCCGTCTTCGGGTCGCGCTCGTAGCGGACGACCTCGTAGTCGAGCCCCAGCTCCTCCAGGAGCCAGAGGATGCGCTGCGAACGGGATTCGGAGAGGTGGTGGACCTTCAGCATGGGGCCACACTCTCCCAGGTCGCTCCTCCGGACCAGCGCTGTCCGGAGGAGCGGTGTTCAGCACTAGAACGCGGCGCCGCTGGCGCGCTTGCCGGGCGAGCTGCCCAGGCTGGACACGCCCGTGTGCAGCACGAAGCTGCCCGTGGAGGACGCATCCGGGCTGCGGTTGGCGGACACGCCATCCGTGCCCGCGAGCCCCGAGGCGAAGGTCGCCGTATCCACCGCCGTGCCCGCGCTGTTCTTCACCGTGACGGTGTCACCGCTGTTGCCCAGGCCCAGCGTGCCCGTGGACGCGGCCACCGCGCCCGTCGTGCCGGACGGGATGCCCGCCGCGCCACCGAACACCACCACCGCCTTGCCCGCCGCCACGGACGTGCCGCTGGCGAAGGTGTGGCGCACGCCCGTGCTGTCCGACACCGTCCAGCCGCTCAGGTCCACCGCCGCGGTGCCGCTGTTCACCAGCTCCACGAACTCGCCGTTCACGTCCGAGCCCGGCTCGTTGAGCAGCACCTCGTTGATGAACACGTTGCCCGTGCCGCCGGAGCCGCCGTCCGTGGTGATGGCGAAGGCCGCGTTGGACAGGTCGCTGACGGCGGAGTTGCTCGCGTCGCTCACGCGCACCCACGCGTTGGTGCTGGCGGTGCCGGGCACCGTCCACGCCACGCTTCCGCCGGACACGCTGGACGCCAGCGTCGTCCAGGTGGAGCCGTTCAGCGAGTACTCCACCTTCACGCTGGTGACGCCGGACGCCGTCCAGGTGATGGTGTGCGAGGAGCCGCCCACCCAGCTCTCACCGCCGTTGGGCGACAGCACCGTCACGGACGAGGACGTGGTGCCGTCCCCCGGGATGAGGAAGTCCTTGATGACGCCCATGTGCTGCATGCCGGACGCGCCGCTGTCGCCCGACAGGGCGGGGGAGATTTCAGAGATGGGCGAGTACACGCGCGTGTCCGCCACCAGGCCGTTGGCGAAGCTGCTGGAGCCGATGACGACCGCCGTCTGGTAGGCGCGCAGGTCGCTGTCCACCAGCACGTGGTCGTACGGCGAGCTACGGCCCGCGTTGGTGTTGCCGTTGCCGTTGCGGTCCGCCGGGTACGGCGACGCCGTGGACACCACGCTGGAGAAGGTGCTGAAGCACGCCTCGCTGCGGCTGCCGGTGTTGAAGTCGCCGCCAATGACCAGGTAGTCGCTGGCGGGCACGTTGGCGTTGATGAACTTCACCAGGTTGGAGGCCTCCGTGTTGCGGATGCTGGAGCTGGTGGTCAGCAGGTGCACGCTGATGGCCCACAGGTCCTTGGGCCCCGGGATGTCGATGCGCGCCCACGCGAAGTCGCGGTTGGACACCTGCGTGTCGTCCCACTCACCGGCCGCGATGATGGGGTAGCGGCTGATGATGCCGTTGGGAATCTGCGCGCCGGCCTCTCGGTAGTACGAGAAGCCCGTGCCGAAGGCGGTGTCCACGAAGGCGCGGATGTCCGCCGCGGAGTCCGTCTGGTAGTTGAACTCCTGGATCATCACGACGTCGGCGTCGGTGCCCTGGAAGATGCGGATGCCGTGGCCCGGGTTGTAGTCCTGCCCCGTGCCGCTGCTCAGGTTGGCCGCCATCAGGCGCAGCCGCACGTTGGCCAGCGAGTCCTCGCGCGCGACCAACTCCGGCGCCGCCGCCTCCGCTTCCGCCTCCACGGAGCCACCGCACGCGCTGAGCGCCGCGCACACCAGCGTGAAGGACCACATACGCCAGGAGGCGGCAGGCCGCCGGAAGAGGTCTTGTTTCAGGCTCACGATGTTTCACCCTGCTCCCGGCGAACCCGGGAGCCATAGAGGTTCAAGGACGTCACGGCAGCGCCGCGGACGCAGTATTCCGCGTACACGACGCCACCGCCGTTTATCCGTCACATTCCTTGAAACGTTGCGTGAGCGGCGCATCCCGTCCTTCGGGGGCGCGCAATGTTACGCATTGTTACATCGCGGCCGTGGTGGACAGCGCGACGAAGGCGTAGCGCAGACCCTTCCCCAGGGTGACGAAGACGACGAAGGGGAAGGGGCGCACGCCCACGAAGCCGCCCGCGAGCACGAACGCGTCCCCCAGGATGGGCAACCACGCCATGAGCAGGGCGGGCGCACCCCAGGTGCGAAGGTTCGCTTCGACCCGGGCCATGCGGGGGCCTTCCTTCTCCCGGCGGCGCGCCACCCAGCGGCCCAGGGCCCCGCCACCGCCGCGCGACACCCACTGACCCAGGATGTAGAGCGTTATCGCGCCCAGCACGTTGCCCACGGTGGCCACCACGGTGGCCATCACCGGCGGCGTGCCGTTGTAGATGAGGGCGGCGAGCATCGCCTCGGAGGGCACCGGCACCACGGAGCCCGCCAGCATGGCGACGAAGAACATCCCGGGAAGGCCCCAGGTGGACAGGGTGGAGGGCTCGGCGGGCATGGGCGGCCTGGGCCATACACCCGGTCCGGGGCGTTCGTCTTGTCCGGCGTGTCGCTCCCTTCCTTGCTCGCCAACCCCGTCCCCCGGGGCCGGGGGCTGTCGGGCGGCGGGGCCCACCCGGCGGCACGGGTTGTAGGCGCGGGTGGGGGTCGCCATCGTCCCCGCCATGCGACGCTCGACGCGCGAACGCTCAGGCATGCGGTCCATCGACACCGAGGATGAGCGGATCGCCTCCCTGCTCATCGCGGAGCCCCCGGCGCTGCACTTCGAGGGCTCCCGGGACCTGGTGGTGCGGCTGCGAGACGGGCGCCGCTTCGTGCTCACCGTGCTCACGCTGGAGGCACTGGAGGCGCGGCTGGGCAGCGCGCCGTCCTACGTGGCCCCTGGCATCGTCCTGGTGCGGCGGCTGTCGGACGGCGCCCTGCTCCACGCGGTTCGCTCCGCGCTGGACCAGGGCCTGGAGCGGTTCGGCACGCTCCAGCCGCCCATCGAAGAGTAGGCGAAGAGCAGGCGCGGCCGCGGCTGTCGCTCGGCGGTGCTACAGGCCGGGGGCACGGTGGGAACCGGACGCCGCATCGCGGCGCGCGCGTGACTTCCTCCGGGAAGTCCTGGGCCGTGATTATGCTGCCCGCCCGATGGATGAACCCGGCCTGCAATATCCCGGAGAAGCCCTGCGCAGCTGGCTGCGCCAGTTCGCCAAGACACCGCTGGCCGAGCCGACGCTGAAGCTGCTGGTCGTCCTGGCGGACACGGTGTTCTTCGCGAGCCTGGGCCGGGAGGAAGGCGAGGCCACGCGCGTGCGCATCGCCTACCACGCGCAGGGGTTGCAGGGTCTGCAGGCGGTGCGCGAGACGGTCTACGTCGGAGGACAGAAGGGCAAGCGGCAGGCGTGGGAGACGCTGCCCCTGGAGCCCAAGTCGAGCATCACGGACTTCAGCGTGGAGGCGCTGGTGAAGCTGGCGCCCGCGGCGCACCTGCCGCGCACGGCGGTGGTGGTGGGGCCGCGCGAGGGCAAGCTGCGCATCCAGGGGCTGGCGCGGCGGGTGGAGTACACGGAGTTCCACGCCGAGGGCGAGGAGGACGTCTTCATCCTCCACGCGCCGGAGCCGGGCCACCTGGTGGTGAGCACGCAGGGGCGCGAGGTGTTCCGCTACGAGCAGGGCGCGCCGGTGCCGCCGGGACGTCGCGTGGCGTTGCACGACCTGCTCTTCCACGAGGACAGCGCGGTGCGCGCGGCGCTGATGGAGATGTGCTCCACGCTGGTGGAGTCCCTGCCGAAGGTGCAGCCGCTGATGGGCGGCAACCGCGAGTGGTACGTGTCCAACGCGGTGCAGGGGCTCATCCGGAAGATGGCGGGGCTGCACCACGGAGGGCTCATCGCGCTGTTGCCCAAGCAGCACGACGTGGAGCGCTTCCGCACGCGAGGCAAGTACGTGTTGCCGCCGGAGCAGGGCTCGCTCTTGCGTCAGCGGTTGCAGCGCTTCGTGCAGGCGCGGGCGGACCTCATCAACGGCGCGTGGCAGGCGGAGGCCGGCAAGGCGGCGGACGAGGAAGAGGATCCGGAGTTGAAGAAGGCCGCCGCCGAGCACGACGACAAGGCGACGGAGAGCGACTTCCAGGCGCTGGTGGAGAGCATCGGGCAGTTCACCGCGGTGGACAACGCGCTGGTGCTGGGGCCGGAGCTGGAGGTGCTCTGCGCGGGGTATCAGATCGCCATCCCGCGAAGCGGTCCGCCGCAGGTCTTCGAGGCGCGCACGCTGCAGGGAAGGCCCGGGCCGCACTACCCCATCAGCCAGCACGGCTCGCGCCACCGCGCCGCGGCCGTCTTCGCCAACCAGCACTCCGGAGCCATCGTGTTCGTGGCGTCGCAGGACGGCCCGCTCCGCTGCCTGCACCGGCCTCCCGGCAAGAAGAAGGTGCTCCTCTGGAGCCTCCTGCTGACGGAGGACTGAAGCGCGCCCGGGAGGCAGGCATGACGCGGCTGGGATGGGCACTGCTGCTGGGACTGCTCGTGTCGGGCTGCGCGACGACGCGGGTCGTGCGGCTGGAAACGGACGACGGCGAGCGGGTTGTCGTCACGCCCCGGGAGGACGCGTCCGCTTCCGAGGCGCGGCTGACGGAGGCCGAGTTCGAGGTGGCCGTGAGGACGCTCGCACGGGACGTGCGGCCCTTTACCCATCCCCTGCGGCAAGCGCGTGAGCTGTTCGGCCTGCCGGAGCGCAGTGGCCTGTTCGGCTTCCAGGAACGCACCCGGCGGATTGTCCCGCTGGGCGAGGACGAGGCACGCGACCTGCGTCTGGTGGATGCGTCGGACGACCTGACACGCGGCTACAGGCAGTGGTGCGACCAGAAGCGCAAGCAGGCGGGGGACTGCCTGCGCTTGTTGGACGAAGGCCCCCTGCTGGGCAGCGACGGCCGCTACGCGCTGGCGATGGCCATCGCGATGGACTCCGTCTGGCGCGAGACGGCCGAAGCCCTGGAGGGCATGGCGAGTCCCCAGGCCGTCATGGCCACGATGACGTCCACCGTGACGATGTACCTGCTGCTCTGGGCCATGCCCGAGCCCCTGTCCAAGGGACTCGCCGCCCTCATCACCGCCACGGCGATTGCCTACCTGGGCGTGGACACGGTGTGGCGCATCCTCGACGGGTGGGTGACGCTGGTGCGCCACGTGGACCAGGCCACCACGTTCCTCCAGGTGCGTGACGCCGGCGAGGCCTACGGAGCGGTGCTGGGCAGGAACGCCGCGCGCGTCTTCGTGATGCTGGCCACGGCGGCGATAGGCAACACGGCCGGCCTCGCGATGAAGGCGCCAACCCTGCCGGGCTCCGCGCAGGCCGCGGTCGCGGTGGAGGCGCAGGCGGGCCTCCAGTACGTGGCGATTGCAGGCGTGCGCTCCGTGGCCATGACGGCCGAAGGCTTCACGATTGCCCTCGCGCCCAACGCGGTGGCCATGTCATCGCGGCCCGGGAAGCCCCAGCGTCACCACCTGGCCACGATTCGCAATGAGAAGTCCGCG
The DNA here is from genome assembly GCF_003611585.1 of Corallococcus exercitus. Classification (GTDB taxonomy): domain Bacteria; phylum Myxococcota; class Myxococcia; order Myxococcales; family Myxococcaceae; genus Corallococcus; species Corallococcus exercitus. The sequence continues at coordinate 7,172 of NZ_RAVW01000288.1, forward strand.
AACAACGGTGGGCCGTGGACTCCGCTCTTCCGGCGCATCTTCAAGAAGGCCGGCATGGAGCTGAAGGATCCGGAGAACATCGTCGAGGTCCCGGGCCACCGGGGACCACATCCCGCCGAGTACCATCAACTCGTCTATGACAGGTTGAGGCAGGCAACCTCCGAATGCCGCAGCGTGGAGGCATGCCGCGAAGCCTTGACTGGCGCACTCAAGATCCTCGCCGAACGCGCCAGGACGCAAGGCACGGAACTCAACCGGTTGCTGACCCGAGGTCCCTGACGGCTACGCCCATGACAGCCCGCTACTTCCGATTGTCAGAAGACGTCTATGCGCCTGGACGCTGGTACCTGGGAGATCCTGTCGATTCGGCCTCCGTGGAGGTCGAGGACCCCTGGATGTTCAGCGCGGGGAAGCACATCCAGGCTCCAGGTCAGCTCCGATTTCCCATCGACGAGCCTGGAAGGCCGCTGGATTACTCCGAAGCGGGCATTGGGGGCACGCCCATCATTCACGTCAAGCTGGCCGCCGTGTTCGCGGAGCTTGCGCCCCATGACGTCCAGCTCTTCGCGGTGGACATCCCAGGACACCCCGAGCAGTTCAGCATGCTCGTGGCCACCCGGCTGATCCGCTGCATCGACGACAAGGCCTCCCGGGAAGTGGAGTACTGGGATCCCATCAAGCACCAACAGCCCGAGAAGGCAGGCCAGTACGCTTCCGTCGCGGGGATGCGCATCGACCCGTCGAAGGTGGGCGGCGCCAAGGTCTTCCGCACCTGGGGATGGAAGGTCGCCCTCATCGTCTCCGAGGACCTGAAGACCGCCCTGGAGCGCACCGGCGCCACCGGCATGCGGTTCACGGAGGTGTAGTGACGCCGGGCTGAAAGCCGGAGAGGGCCCTGGTACAAGCTTCGGATTGTCATGGTACAATCCGAACCATGTCCCGCTCCAATTGGAAACCCCGCCTGAAACGCTCCGATGGCCCCCTGTATGGGGCGCTCGTCGATGCGCTCTCCGCGGACATCAGCGCGGGGAAGCTGCGCGCGGGGGACCGGCTGCCCACGCATCGGGAGCTTGCGAGCACGTTGGGTGCGTCGCTGGGAACCGTGACCCGGGCCTACGCCGAGGCGGAGCGGCGGGGACTCATCTGGAGCCAGGTGGGCAATGGGACGTTCGTGCGGGACCTGCGGGAGGGGGACCGCTACTCGCCCCAGCTCGACCGGACCCGCATCGACCTGGGGCCCACGGCGGTGCCCATCGTCCCCGGAGACGTGGGACATCTGGCACTCGCCGCCGCGCTCCGGCGGCTGGGCGAGCGCGCGGACCTGGGCGCGCTCAGTGGCTATCAGGCGCACGCGGGCACGGGTGCCCAGCGGGCAGCGGGGGTTCGCTGGTTGGAGCTCGCGGGGGTCCCCGCCACGAGCGACGAGGTCCTCGTTTGCGGCGGGGCCCAGCACGCGACCTTGATGGTGCTGTCCCTGCTCACGAACCCCGGCGGCCTGCTGGTGGAGGACGTCACCTATCCGGGCGTCCTCGCCGCGGCGGAGTTCCTCCGGCTGCCCACGCATCCGGTGGCGATCGACGCGGAGGGGCTGGTGCCCGAGGCGCTCGCGGAGGCCTGCCGGAGGACCCAAGCGCGGGTGCTCTACTGCACGCCCACGAACCACAACCCGACCACGGCCATCATGCCGCTGAAGCGGCGGCAGGCGCTGGTCGAGGTCTGCCGTGAGTTCGACGTCACCCTCATCGAGAACGGCGCGCTGGCGCCGCTCGTGGCGAAGGCGCCCGCGCCCCTGGCCGCCCTGGCCCCCGAGCGGACGTATCACCTGGCGAGCCTGTCCAAGGCGGTGCTGCCCGCACTGCGCGTCGGCTACATCCGGGCCCCGGCGCATGCACGGCTGTCGCTGGAGCAGGCCGCCGCGGCGACGGTCTGGTCCGGGTCGCCCCTGCTGCATGAGCTGGCCACGCAATGGGTGACGGACGGCACCGCCGAGTCCCTCCGCGACGCACGGCGGGCCGAAGCCACGGCCCGCCAGTCCCTGGCCGCGAAGGTGTTGAAGGGCCATCCCTACGTCGCGCACGCCAGCGCGTACTTCCTGTGGATGCCCATCCCCGAGCATCGCCGCGCCACGGGACTGGTCGAGGAAGCCGCCGCGCGCGACGTGCTGCTCGGCCCGGCGCACCTGTTCTCGGCCCGGCCGGGCCACGCGCCCAATGCGCTCCGCGTGTCGCTGGGCGCGGCCGGCTCCCGCGAGGAGCTGGAGCGGGGCTTGAAGACGCTGGCGGAGCTGCTCGCCGCCCCTGCACCCCGCCGCCTGGCGTGACGTTTCCATCCACCCCTTCCTGGAGATTGCCCATGACGCCTCCCCTGCCCCACCGTGATGGACTCCTGTCGCGTGCGCGCATCGCGCTGCTCCTCGCGGGGCTCGCCATCCCCTGGATGACGGCGGCGGGAGCGGAAGCCGGCGACCCGCTCCAGGCGCGGCTCGACTTCTCGCAAGCGTCGCTCCGCTGGCCGGACCGGATCCGGGACACCCTGACGCCGCCCCGGTGGCTGCCCGAGGGCGAACGGTTCGTGTACTGGTCCAGGGTCGAGCCCTACCGGGAGACCTGGGTCCTGGTGGATGCGCAGCGGCGCACCCAGCAGCCCCTGCTGGACGCGGAGTCGCTGCGCTCCCAGCTCACGCAGCTCATCGGCAAGCCGGTGACGCTGCCTCCGGTCATGCCCTTCACGTTCACCTCCGATGCGAAGGCCCTCGTCTTCGCCATCCAGGGCCGCGCGTTCTCATTGGGGCTCACTGACAAACGCCTCGTGGCCCTTGAACCCACGCACCCGGTTGCGCTGTCGCTCATGCCCGGCAACGTCCTGTCACCGGACGGTGGGGCGGTCGCGGTGCAACGGGACACGGGGTTCGCGGTGGTGGACGCGAAGGGCACGGCCCGCGTGGAGCGCACCGGCACCGAGGACGCGCCGTGGCGGCTGCCGGAAGCGGCGTGGTCTCCCCAGGGCCGGTTCGTGGCGGTCTGGCGCGACGACATGCAGGGCATGCACCGGCTTCCGCTGGTCGACTACTCCACCCCGGTGGAGAAGGTGACGTGGGTCCCCTACTCCAAGACGGGCACGCCGCTGATGCGCTCGGAGCTGCACTTCGTCACGGTGGACACGGGGCAGGTGGCTCCCGCGCCGGGTGACGCCGCGGAGAGCTACGACTGGTTCGCGGGTTGGCGTCCGGACGGCCGTGAAGCGCTGGTGCTCCAGCTCTCCCGGGATGGCAAGCGGTTGGACCTGGTGGCGGTGGACCCGGGGACGGGCAAGCGCCGCCGCGTGCTGCGGGAGGAGCGGAAGGACACCTTCGTGGGAGCACTGGACTTCGTGGCGGGCGGCTGGGCCCAGCAGGTGAAGCCGCTGCCGGACAACCAGCACTTCCTCTGGATGTCCGAGCGCGATGGCTGGCGCCACGTCTACCTGTATGACTATTCCGGCAAGCTCGTGCGCCAGCTCACGCGGGGCGCGTTTCCGGTCCACGCGGTGGTGGGCATCGCGCCGAAGTCGGACGCCTTCTTCGTGCTCGCCTCCGCGGAGTCCGGGGCGCCCTATGACCGGCGGGTGTATCGGGGGCTGACCGCGGGCGGCGCGCTGAAGCGGCTGTCGCCGGAGCCCGGCATGCACCGGCCCGTGCTGTCACCGTCCACGCGGTTCTTCGTGGATGGGCACTCCACGCGGGAGCAGCCCCGGGTCTGGGACGTGGCGTCCACGGACGGGCGCCCGTCCTTCCGCTACGCGAAGGCGGACACGAGCGCCCTGGCGGAGCTGCACTACACGCCGCCGGAGGGCATCACGGTCAAGGCCGCGGACGGCGTCACGCTCCTGTACGGCGTGCTGTACAAGCCCTGGAACTTCGACCCGAAGAAGCGCTACCCGGTCATCGACGTCATCTACGCGGGGCCGTTCACCACGGTGGTGCCCTGGAGCTACGTGGGCCCGTACGAGTCGGCCATCGCGCACTCCCTGGCACAGCTCGGGTTCATCACGATGGTGCTGGATGCGCGAGGGACGCCGGGACGGAGCAAGGCGTTCCAGGACGTGAACTACGGCCGCGTGGGGCAGACGGAGATTCCGGACCACGTCGCGGCGCTGAAGCAGGCGGCGGCCAGCCGGCCCTACATGGACCTGGAGCGGGTGGGCATCCACGGCCATTCCTGGGGAGGCTACTTCGCGCTGCGCGGCATGCTGACGGCGCCGGAGTTCTTCAAGGCAGGCTACGCGGGAGCGCCGGGGGCCCTGACGGAAGAAGCCGCCATCAACGAGCCCAACATGGGCCTGCTGTCGGACAACCCCGAGGGCTACGCGGCGGGCTCCAACGAAGCCCTGGCGGACAAGCTCCAGGGGGCGCTCAAGCTGATGCACGGCACGAGCGACGTGAACGCATCACTGTCCACGACGATGCGGATGGCCCAGGCGCTGGTGCGAGCGAACAAGCCCTTCGACCTGTTGATCATGCCCGGCGAGGGACACGGCCCTGAAGGCCGGTACTACCAGGACGACGTGCGCCGGTTCTTCCTGCGGGAGCTGGGCGAGCCCCGGTGAGGAGGCGGAGGTGATCACCCCTCGCGCGTGACGTTGCCCTCCAGGCCAGGGGCCGCCAGCGCCATGCCCAGCGCGGCCACCGCGGTGAGCCCCGCGGCGATGGCGAACTGGGTGGCGAAGTGGCCTCGCGCCAGCGACAGCGCCGCCACCGCCAGGGACCCGCCCAACAGCCGCATCGAGTAGAGCGTGCTCGTCACGATGCCCCGGTACTGCCACGGCGCCCGCGACTGCGGCCCCAGGAGCGAGCTGCTCGCGGCCGGCCCCACGCCCATCCCCACCAACGCCAGCGCCGCGAACGTGGCCGGAATCCCCCAGCCTCGCAGCGCCGCCACTGACAACAGCCCCGCGCCCGTCGCCGCGAGCGTGAACCCCAGCCCCACGCTCGCGCGCATCCCGCCCCGCACCAGCACCTTCACGCCGAACGTGGACCCCACCGACCAGCCCAGCAGCATCGGCACCAGCGCCAGCCCCGCGCCGATGGGCGAATGCCCGCCCTGCTCCGTCATCCACAGCGGCACCCACGCCGACATCGTGTACAGCAGCGCGCCCGCGAAAAGCCCGCCCGCGATGCCGCTCACCACCGTCCGGTCCCGCACCAGCACCGCCGGCAACAGCGGCGCGGACGTCCTCCCCTGCTGCCAGACGAACAGCGCCACCCCCGCCACCGCCC
>NZ_RAVW01000289.1 GCF_003611585.1 Corallococcus exercitus
CCCCCACCCCCACCGCTCCCTCGACTGTTGTCCTACCTACCCTTCAGGACGGGACAATGTTCACCCTCTTCACAACATCCGGACCTTCCTGTACTTCCAAGGTGTTGCACGTTGATCCGCCCCTGTTCCCCCACAGAGGACCATGACTGCTCCCACTGTCCTCATCTCGGATGATGAGCCCCTCGTCGTGTCCGCACTCGCCCGGGAGGCCAAGCGCTCCGGCCTCGTGTGCGTGTCCGACACCACCTCCGAACATGTGCTGGAGCTGGCCCGCAAGCACCGGCCCGCGGTCATCATCCTGGACATCAACCAGCACCAGGACGGCCGAGACCTGCTCGCGCAGCTGAAGAAGGACCCCGTCACCCGCGACTCCAAGGTCATCATGCTCAGCGGCGTGGAGGACCAGTTCACTCGCCACGTGTGCTTCGAGCTGGGCGCCGACGACTACGAAGTGAAGCCGTGCGACCCCACCTTCATGGCCCGCATCGCCCGCCTGGCCGCCGCCGCAGTGCGCCCCCCCGCTTCGCCCGAAGCCGCCTGACTCACGACGGGCGCAGCGAACGGATGGCCGCCGCGCGGTCCTTCGCGCCGAACACGTAGCTGCCCGCCACCAGCACCGTCGCCCCCGCGTCCACCACGCGCTTCGCCGTCTGCGCGTTGATGCCGCCGTCCACCTCGATGTCCACGTCCAGCCCGCGCGCGTCCAACATCGCGCGCAGCCGGCGGACCTTGTCCACCGTGGACTCGATGAACGACTGCCCCCCGAACCCGGGGTTCACGCTCATCAAGAGCACCATGTCCACGTCCCCCAGCACCTCTTCAATCGCCACCAGCGGCGTGCCCGGGTTCAACACCACCGCCGGCTTCGCCCCCGCAGAACGAATCTGCTGGAGCGTGCGGTGCAGATGGGGGCTCGCCTCCTGGTGCACCGTCAGCACGTCCGCGCCCGCCTTCACGAACGCGTCCACGTACTTCTCCGGCTCGACAATCATCAGGTGCACGTCCAGCGGCTTCGTCGCCACCCGCTTGATGGCCTCCACGATGGGCGGCCCCAGCGTGAGGTTGGGGACGAACCTGCCATCCATGACATCCACGTGAATCCAGTCGGCGCCGTCCGCCTCGATGCCGCGGACCTCCTCGGCCAGGCGGCTGAAGTCACAGGAGAGCAGCGACGGGGAGATGCGGACGGGGCGGGTCATGGCGGCGCTTCATAACCGCTTCCCGTTGGCCACGGTACCGCTGCCCGACTGGACAGAGACCTGGCGGACACAGGTGAACCCAGCAGGTGGGGGTCCCAGGCGGCCGACACACCGCGCGTGCTACAACTTGGCGCGCCCGCGGCCATCCGCCGCATCCCACGGAGCCCGCCCCGGTGCTTCCCCAGTCCGTGCCCGCCTCCCCCAACCTGTCCCGCCGCCTCGCGAAGCTGACGTCCATCCTGGATGTCGCCAAGGCGATGAGCGCCGAGCGGGACCTCGACCTGCTGCTGCCCCTCATCCTCTATGAGGCCACCAAGGTCGTGGAGTCGGACCGCTGCTCGCTCTTCATCCTGGACCGCGAGCGCGAGGAGCTGTGGAGCAAGGTGGCCCAGGGCTCCAAGAATGAAATCCGCCTCCCCATGGGCAGCGGCATCGCCGGCCAGGTCGCCCACACCGGCGCCGTCATCAACATCCCCGACGCCTACGCCGACCCCCGCTTCAACAGCAGCTTCGACGTCTCCAGCGGCTACCGCACCCACACCATCCTCTGCGTCCCCATGCGCGACGCGAATGGAGACGTGACGGGCGTCATCCAGGCCCTCAACAAGCGCGGCGGGCAGGTGTTCGACGCGGAGGACGAGGAGCTGCTGCTCGCCCTGGGCGCCCAGGCCGCCGGCGCGATTGAAAACGCACTCCTCCACGAAGAAATCAACCGCCTCTTCGAGGGCTTCGTCTCCGCGTCCGTCGTCGCCATCGAAGCGCGCGACCCCACCACCGCGGGCCACTCCGGCCGCGTGGCGGACCTCACCGTGTCGCTGGCCCGGGCGCTGGAGCATCACACCACCGGCCCGTATGCCCAGACGCGCTTCACCGCCGTGGAGCTGCAGGAGCTGCGGTACGCGTCGCTGCTGCACGACTTCGGCAAGGTGGGCGTGCGCGAGAACGTGCTCGTCAAGGCGGAGAAGCTCTACCCGCATGAGCTGGAGACGCTGCGCGCCCGCTTCCAGCTGGCTCGCAAGGACCTGCAGTTGCAGAGCTCCCGGCGCAGGCTCGCCTCCGTCGAGGCACGCGGCCTGGCCGCCCTGCCCTCCATCCACCAGGAGGAGGACGCGCGGCTCGCCCAGGAGCTGGCGCAGCTGGATGAGGTGATGGGCTTCCTGCTCACCTGCAACAAGCCGACGGTGCTCGCGCAGGGCAACTTCGAGCGGCTGCTGGAGCTGGGCAAGCTCAGCTACACCGACGCGCACGACCATGGGCAGCCGCTGCTGCTGCCCAACGAAATCCAATCCCTCTCCATCACCCGCGGCACGCTCTCTCCAGAGGAGCGCCGGGAGATCGAGAGCCACGTCGAGCACACGTACCGCTTCCTGTCGCAGATTCCGTGGACCCGGGCGCTGCGCCGCGTGCCGGAGATTGCGTACGCGCACCACGAGAAGCTGGATGGCACGGGCTACCCTCGCGCCGTCCCGGAGATTCCGGTGCAGTCCCGGATGATGTCCATCTGCGACATCTACGACGCGCTCACCGCGAGCGACCGGCCCTACAAGAAGGCCGTGCCTCACACGCTCGCGCTGGACATCCTCAAGAAGGAGGCGGGGTCCGGACAGCTGGACAAGGACCTCTTCACCATCTTCGTCGAGGCGGAGATTCCCCGCCGGGCCCTCAGGAAGGGCCCGGCGTAGAGCACTGCATCAGGCGCTGATGGTGTGCAGCCGGAGGCTGTTGATCTTGCCCGGCTGGCCCACCGGCGCGCCGAACACCACCACCACGCGGTCGCCCCTGCGCGCGAGGCCTCGCGACACCAGCTCCTCCTCCACGCGGCGGAGCATGGTCTCCGTCTCCTGGATGGGCTCCAGCACGCGCGGCACCACGCCCCAGAGCAGCGACAGGCGGCGGCGCACCTCCTGGTTCGGGCTGAACGCGACAATCGGCACCGTGGGCCGGTAGTGCGCGAGCAGCCGCGCCGTCACGCCCGACAGCGTGAAGGCCGCGATGAGCGAGGCGCCGCTGGCCTTGGCCGCCTCGCACGCCACGCGCGCGATGACGTCCGGGAAGTGCAGCGGCAGGCCCAGCGGGGCCTCAATCACGCGCGGCTGATGCTGGGCGCGCGAGGAGGACTCGGCCGCCAGGATGATGCGCTCCATCATCTGCACGGAGTCCACGGGGAACTTGCCGCTCGCCGTCTCACCCGAGAGCATCAGCGCGTCCGCGCCGTCGTACACGGCGTTGGCCACGTCGCTGGCCTCCGCGCGCGTGGGACGCGGGTTGTCGATCATCGAGTTGAGCATCTGCGTGGCCACGATGACGGGCAGGCCGCGCAGGTTGGAGCGCCGGATGATGTCCTTCTGGACGGCCGGCACCTCTTCAGGGGGAATCTCCACGCCCAGGTCGCCGCGGGCCACCATCACGCCGTCCGTCTTGTCGAGGATGGCGTCCAGGCGCGCGATGGCCTCCGGCTTCTCCAGCTTGGAGATGATGGGCACCGTGCGGCCCACCTCCGCCATGGCCTGGCGCGCGGAGTCCAGGTCCGACGGCTGGCGCACGAAGGACAGCGCGATGTAGTCCACGCCCGCCTTGAGGCCGAAGATGAGGTCCTCGCGGTCCTTGGGCGTCAGCGCGTCCGCGCGCACCGCCACGCCGGGCAGGTTGATGCCCTTGTTGTTCTTCAGCACGCCGCCGTGAACGACTTCCGTCTTGATGAGCTGCTTCTTGTCCGTCTCCACGACGCGCAGCTCCAGGAGGCCGTCGTCCAGGAGGATGCGGTCGCCCGGGTTCACGTCCGCCGCCAGGTGCGGGTACGTGGTGGACACGATTTCATCCGTGCCCTTCACCGTCTCGTCGGTGGTGATGTGGAAGGTGGCGCCGTGCTTCAGCTCCGTGCTGCCGGTGATGAAGCGGCCGGTGCGGATCTTCGGACCCTGCAGGTCGCCCAGGATGCCCACCGCCTTGCGCACCTTCAGCGAGGCCGCGCGCAGCATGTCGATGTTCGCCTGATGCTGCTCGTGGCTGCCGTGGGAGAAGTTGAGCCGGGCCACGTCCATGCCGGCCTCCAGCAGCGCTTCCAACATCTCCGGGGTCTGACTGGCAGGGCCGAGGGTGCAGACAATCTTTGCTCGTCGCATATGAGGCCGAACATCCGGCTCCCCCGCGTTTCGGTCAAGACATGACCGAATGTGCCCGAGCAGGTAAACCAGTAAACGTCCAGGCTGCTCGGCGTGCGCTCAACCGCGCAACAGCGCGCCCAGGTTCTCGCGCTCCCAACGCAGCGCGGCGGCGTAGTGCGGGTACGTGCGCTCGCGCTCGCGGAAGGCGCGCGGGTGGTGCACGCGGCGCCCGGTGCGATTGCTGCTGGGGAACAGCTGGTGGAGCATCTCGTGGAAGACGATGAACTCCACGAAGAAGGCGGGCACGTCCGGCTTGTCCAGCGCGGGGTGGATGCGAATCTCGCGCGTCTGGTGGTCGTAGACGCCCAGGCGGATGGACTTGCGGCGGCGGCGCGGGGGCATGCGGCCCCAGCCGATGCGGGCCTGGATGGCGTTCTGGAAGTAGGCCTCGTTGACGCCGTTGTAGAGCGCCCGCAGGTCGAAGCAGCGGCCGAGCGGATTCAGCTCCGCGTCGGACTCACGCCGCAGCTGCCGGATGAGCGGCTGCTGGCCCCGGATGTATTCGTCCAGGAGGGCGCCCGCGGCGCGGTGGCCCCGGCCCGCGTAGTCCGCCACCGCGCGCACGATGCCTTCGGGCGCGTCCAGGAACATGTGGTGCAGCCGCAGCTGGAGCACCTGCGAGCCACGGCGGAAGGACACCATGGTGGAGCGGTTGTCCGTCACGGCCAGGCGCACCGGCATGCCCAGGTTCGCGCTCAGGCGCCACGCGAGCGACTCCGCGCGCGTCCACAGCTCCTCGCGCGACGCGGTGAGGACTCGCGGTGCTTCCTCCGCGACGCGGTTGCGCGGAGGCAGGGGCGCGGGGCCCTCCGGCACGCGCTGCGCGGAAGAGGCGGCGCGTTCCGCGGACGAGCCACGCGGAAACAGGGACATCTGGCGGAAGGCTTCGGGCGTCACGCGGGGGGCATCGTACCCGGCACTTCCCGAACCTCAAGGCCAGGGGCTGGACGCCCGTCCGCCTGTCGACCGGGCCCACACGCTGCGCATGACACCCCGGGTTGAATCCGTCCCAGTGGCCCTGTCCTTCAGGGCAGGCCCGGGTCCCCATGGCGCGACTTGAGCAGCCGCTCCAGCCGCTCCGACTCCATGCGCACCACGAAGGTCTTCTCCCGGGCATACGTCACCTGCCCGGGGGCAGCGCCCTTCAGCTTGCGCACGAACTTCACCGGCAGGTAGCTCACCTCGCCGCGCGGCTCGCCCTTCGCCCCCGAGTGGTGCAGCGCGAGGTGCGCCGCGTCCAGCAGCACCTCCTGGGACACCTCCCCGTTCTTCTCCAGCGGCACCACCACGTGGCTGCCCGGCAGGCCCCGCGCGTGCAGCCACAGGTGCCAGGGACGGGCCACCTTGAAGGTGAGCTGGTCGTTGTCCTCCGAGCCGCGCCCCACCCAGATGCGCGCGCCGCCGTGGCCCACGTACTCCTTGAAGGGGAGGCCCCCCTTCGGCCCCTCCTCGCCCTGGACGACCTGGAGCACTTCGGCCTGCGCCATCAGCGCGGCGTCATCCATGGCCTCAATCTGCGTGAGCGCCGTCTGCGCGTGGGCAACCTCCCGCGCGAGCTCCGCCTCGCGGTGGCGGGCCTGCTCCACGCCGCGCAGGAGGCGCCGGTACTGGTGGAAGTGCCAGTCCGCCTCCTCCTTCGGGGTGCGCTTCGGGTCCAGCTTCACCTGGACCTCCTCCACGCCGGCTTCCGTGTAGGCGGTGAGCGTCACCTGCGCCGCGCCGCGCTTGAGCCGGTGGAGGTTCTGCGCGAGCAGCTCACCCACCTCGCGGTGCTTCTCCGCCTCCGGGCCGCGCTGGGCCTCCGCGCGCACCTTCTCCAGCGTGCGGGAGGAGCGCTTCAGCCGCGCCCGGTACGGCTGCGCGAGCCGACGGCGGATGGCGTCCGCACGGCTGGTGCGGTCCTTCTGCCCGAGCACCCGCTCGGCGGCCTGCAGCTTGGGGAGCGTGTCCTCTTCCCGCGGCTCCAGGCGCGAGGGCTGCGCGCGTCCCTTCGCCAGCGCCTCCGGGGACACGGGCTCCGGCGGCGACCACTGCGCTCCGGGATAGAGGTTGCGCCGCTGGCCGAAGCCCTCGCCGGAGAGCATCAGCACCCGGTTGTTGTCGCTGAGGATGAGCAGTCCCCCGGGCGCGCCCACCTCCAGCACCAGCCGGCGGCGCACGTCTTCGCGCTCGAACTCCAGGACGATGGCGCGGCTCTCCTCCAGGTAGCGCGCGGCCTGGAGCTTGAAGCCGGTGAGCTCCTGGCGCAGCCAGCGCTGGAAGGGGGCGGGCTCGCCCGGCGTGGGGAAGCGGTCCTCCGCGACGGACAGGCGCGACAGCTCGCCTTCGGCGCACAGACACAGGACCACCGATCTGCCCGGGACGCGCAGCTCCAGGTAGGCCAGGCGGGGCAGCGGGCACCACGCCTTCTGGGCCACCGCGCCCACCAGCCGAGCCGCGGCCTCCGCCACGACCTCACCGAACTCCACCGGACGCAGCGACATGGGCCCTCCCGGACGCGGGACGCGAGGAGGGAACCCCTGGCCCGCAAAAGAAAAACGGCCCGGCGGGTTTCGCCGAGCCGTTCACCGGACGTCAACCGACGTCCGTCATGACGCTTTGCTTCAGGCTTCCGGCGTCGCCGGGGCCGCAGCGGCCTTGCTGGCGCTCTTGCGGGTGGTCTTGCGCGCGGACTTCTTCGCGGCGGCCTTCTTGGCCGGGGCCTTCTTGGCCGCACCGCGCTTGGCGGCAGGGGCCTTGCGGGCGGCGGTCTTCTTCGACGCGGTCTTCTTCGACGCGGCCTTCTTCGCGGTCTTCTTCTTCGCGGCCATCGGAATCCTCCGTTCAGTGTTGAGGCCCGCGAGGACGCGAGCCCTGCACCCACTTTGGACTGAACGTGAGTGCTTGAAATGAATGGTACGGGCGACATGCCAGTGTGTCAACGCATGGTGATGTATTGCAGTGCGCGGCGAGGCCGATTTTTGGCCTCCGGGCGCTTCGAACCGTTCGTGGGCGGTCATTTCGGGGGTCCGGCGCGTCGCGTGCGGGGCCGAATTTCCGGCTCCGGGCGCATTTCGAGGGTCCGCGCTACAGGTATGGATGTCCGCTGCCGTGCATCCGGCGCGCGCGCATCGCGTCGCTTCCCGTCGTGAAGGCGGCGACCTACGGTGCCCGCCCGCATGAGCTCCACCGCGCTGACCTTCCCCGCGTCCTTCACCTTCGGCGTCGCCACGTCCGCGTACCAGGTGGAGGGCGGCATCGAGAACGACTGGTCCCAGTGGGAGCGGCAGGGGAAGTTGAAGGAGCCCCACGCACGGTGCGGCCGCGCGGTGGACCACTGGAACCGCTACGCGGAGGACTTCGCGCTGGCGAAGGCGGTGGGGGCCACGGCGTTCCGGCTGTCGCTGGAGTGGGCGCGCATCGAGCCCGAGCGCGGCCGGTTCGATGGCGCGGTGCTGGAGGGCTACCGCGAGCGACTCTTGCGGCTTCGCGCGCTGGGCTTGCGGCCGGTGGTGACGCTCCATCACTTCACCCACCCCACGTGGTTCCACGCGTCCACGCCCTGGCACCTTCCGGAGAGCCTGGAGGCCTTCCGCCAGTACGTGCGCCAATGCGCGCCCCTGTTGGAGGGGCTGGACGCGCTCGTCATCTCCTTCAACGAACCGATGGTCCTCTTGTTGGGCGGCTACCTCCAGGGCCTGATGCCGCCGGGCATCACGGACGGGGCGAAGACGATGGCCGCGCTGGGCAACCTGGTGCGCGCGCACGTCATCGCGCGCGAGGAGCTGGGTCAGCGTCTGGGCCGGGTGGAGCTGGGCATCTCCCAGAACATGCTCGCGTTCGCGCCGGACCGCTGGTGGCATCCCCTGGACCGCTCGCTGGTGCGGCTGGCGGCCCCCGCCTACAACCACGCGTTCCACGAGGCGCTGTCGTCCGGCCACCTGCGCGTGTTCATGCCGGGGGTCGCGTCCACGGACGTGCGGATTGAAGGGGCGCGCGACTCGGTGGAGTTCGTGGGGGTCAACTACTACACGCGCGCGCACCTGCGCTTCATGCCGCGCCCGCCCTTCATCGACTTCAAGTACCGCGACCCGGATGGGCGCGGGCTCACCGACATCGGGTGGGAGAAGCGGCCCGAGGGCTTCCTCCAGCTGCTCCAGGAGGTGAAGCGCTACGGCAAGCCGGTGTGGGTCACGGAGAACGGCATCGACGACCGGCAGGGGTCGGTGCGGCCGGAGTACCTCCACACGCACCTGCGCCAGGTGCTGGCCGCGCGCGAGGCCGGCGTGGACGTGCAGGGCTACCTCTATTGGAGCCTGCTGGACAACTTCGAGTGGCTGGAGGGTTGGGGCCCGCGCTTCGGCCTCTATCACGTGGACTTCGACACGCTGGAGCGCCGCCCCACCCCGGCCTGCGACTACTTCCGCACCGTGGCCACCGGGCGCGTGCTGGTGCCGCCCTCCGCCACGAGCGCGGGCGGCGCGGCTCAGCCCAGCGCCGCGCGGTAGTCCACCTCGGGCTCCTCCAGAGGTGCCGTGGGGTCGGTGTCCGCGCCCGCGAAGAAGCGGCGCACGCTGTCCTCCACCGCCTCCGGCGAGTCCAGCCCGTTCACCTCCGAGCGGAAGTGCGCCGCGCCCTTGAGGCCATGGGCGTACCAGGCCAGGTGCCGGCGGAAGGAGCGCACCGCGCCCAGGGGGTCCCCGACGAACTCCGCGTGGGCCCGGGCGTGCTCCAGTACCAGGTCGCAGCGCTCCTCCGGCGTGGCGGGCGGGCCGCCCGTCAGCTCGCGGAAGAGCCACGGGTTGCCCAGGGCGCCCCGGCCAATCATCACGAAGTCGCAGCCGGTGCTGTCCAGCATGCGGTGCGCGTCCGCCACCGTCTTCACGTCCCCGTTGCCGATGATGGGCAGCTCCGGAAAGTGGCGCTTCAGGTCCGCGATGTGGGCCCAGTTCGCCTGGCCGGAGTAGCCCTGCTCGCGCGTGCGGGGATGGAGGGCGAGCCCCGCGCACCCCGCCTCCTGGAGGGCCTCCGCCACTTGAAGGTAGTTGAGCGTGCGCGCGTCCCAGCCCGAGCGGATCTTGCAGGTGACGGGCAAGCCGGTGGCCTCACGGATGGCGCTCACGATGGCCGCGGCGCGGGGCACGTCGCACAACAGGCCACTGCCGGCGCCGTTGCGCACCACCTTCTTCACCGGGCAGCCCATGTTGATGTCGATGAGCTGCGCGCCCGCCGCCTTGCCCACCTGCGCGGCCTGGGCCATGGCCTCCGGTTCGCCGCCAAAAATCTGGAGCGAGTAGGGCTTCTCCACCGCCGCGTCGTAGCGCAGGTACTTGAGGGTGCGCTGGTTCTGCCGCATCAGCCCCTGGGCGCTGACCAGCTCCGTGGGGCACAGGGCGGCGCCCAGCCGGAAGGCGATGACGCGGAAGGGGCGCTCGCTCACGCCGGCCATGGGCGCGAGGATGTAGGGGTTGGGGAGCGAGTAGGGACCCAGCTTCAGCATGCGAAAAAGACACCCTATACCTGGAGGGGAACAGAAGCGCGCGGGGCATGAGAACGACCCTGCGCGAGTGGGGGCCAACGATTAAGGTCCCCACCCATGTTCCGTTTCAGGCTCGGGAGCGTCCCCGTCCACGTCCACACGAGTCACCTGCTGTTCTCCGCGGTGCTCGCCTACCAGTCCCTGCCGTCGCCGGGGCGGCACTCGGGTGCCGGGTGGCTGGGAGACCAGCTGGCCGACCCCTCGTCGCCCGGGCACATGGGCGCGGTGGCGACCTACGTGCTGTCCTGGATGTTCATCGTCTTCGTGTCCGTGCTCATCCATGAGCTGGGGCACGCGGTGGCCTTCCGCTTCTTCGGCTACCAGCCGAGCGTGGACCTGGTCTTCATGGGCGGCGTCACCCGGCCCAACACGGACGCGCCGCTGCCCTGGCACAAGGACGTGGTGAGCAGCTTCGCGGGCCCGCTGGCGGGGCTGACGCTGGGCGTCCTGTGCTGGGCGGTGCTGATGCAGGTGCGGGGCCGCTCGGAGGTGGCGGACTTCTTCCTGAGCAACTTCTTCTTCGCCAACATGGTGTGGGCGGTGCTGAACCTGCTGCCGGTGCCGCCCCTGGACGGCGGGCACATCAGCACGGCGCTGGCCACGCGGATGTTCGGGCGGCGGGGCTTCATCGTGTCGCACGTGCTGGCGCTGGGCCTGTGCGTGGGCATGGTGCTGCTCGCCATCAAGAGCGGGGCCCTGTTCATGGGCGTCCTCTTCGCCTCGTTCGGCTACCAGGCGTTCCGCGTGCTGGCGGACGTGATGCGCGCGCGCAACGAGGCGAAGGAGGAGGAGGGCCCCAAGGCCCAGGCCCTGCGCGAGGCGCAGCAGGCCCTGCGCGAGGACCGGCTGGACGACGCGTGGCGGCTGGGCAACCTGCTGCTGGAAACGCAAGGGCTGTCCGCGGGGCTCACCAGCCGCGCCCATTACCTGTTGGGCTGGGTGGCGCTGAAGCAGGGCCACGGGCGGCCCGCGCTGGACCACTTCTCCCAGGTGCAGGGCCAGCCGGTGGAGATGCACGCGGTGGCGGCGGCCTTCTCCCTGGTGGGGGATGACGCCCGGGCGGTGGGCTACTGGAAGCAGGCGTGGGGCGAGTCGCAGGACCGCACCGTGATGCACGAGTACGCGGGCGCGCTCATCCGCCTGGGCCAGGTGAATGAAGCGCTGCGGCTGCCCGGCGTGGACCCGGCGGCCGCGTTCCGGTGCGCGGAGCGGGCGCTGTTCATCCGGGGCGCCTATTCGGAGGCGGCGGCGGTGAGCGAGGCG
Organism: Corallococcus exercitus; assembly: GCF_003611585.1. Lineage (GTDB taxonomy): Bacteria > Myxococcota > Myxococcia > Myxococcales > Myxococcaceae > Corallococcus > Corallococcus exercitus. The sequence continues at coordinate 11,145 of NZ_RAVW01000289.1, forward strand.
GCGCTGAAGTACGTGCCGGACCCGGGCATCGCGTACGACGCGGCCTGTGCGTTCGCTCGCGCGGGCAACGTGACGGACGCGGTGCGGCTGCTCCAGCGCGCGGAGTCCCTGGGCTTCCAGGACGCGGCGTATGCCTCCTCCGACGAGGACCTGTCGCACCTGCACGGCCACCCCGCCTTCGAGGAGTGGCTTACGCGGCTGCGGCCAGCGGCCTCGCCCTGAGGCCGGGCTGACGCCGCGCCCGGACATCCCGCCCGGAGACATCCGGCCGTGAGGCCACCGGCCCACCCGGCCGGGCCCCGGCCACGCGTGCCCGGCCCTGGGGCCTGGGAGGGCTACTTTCTCCCGTGAAGCGCCTCCGGGGCCTAGAGTCCCCGCCTGCCCCGTGAGCCCTTCGTCCCCTCCCGTGAAACCTTCCGCCGCGCCCGTGCGTACCGGTGACATGCCGGCATCCCCGGGAGCTTCCGGCGACTCGGATGAGGTGTTGATGGAGCGGTTCTGCCAGGGAGACGCGCAGGCGTTCGACGCGCTCTTCCAGCGCTATGCGCGCCCCGTCCAGGGCTACCTGGCGCGGCTGACCGGCAGCGCCGCCACCGCCGAGGACCTGACCCAGCTCACCTTCCTGTCCCTGGTGCGCGCGCGCGGCCGCTATCAGGCGGGCGCCCGCGTCCGTCCGTGGCTGTACGCCATCGCCACCAACGCCGCACGGGACCATGCGCGCCGCCACCGCCGGCCGGAGGACCTCACGCCGGAGGGAGAGCTGCCCCTCACCGCCGTGGCGGACACCCCGGAGCCGCGCGACGCGGGCCTGGAGCGCGCGGTGCAACGCGCCCTGGCGCAGCTTCCCGAAGGCCAGCGGCTGCCCATCCTCATGCACCGCTTCGAGGGCATGGGCTTCGCGGAGATCGCCGAGGCCCTGGGCCTCACGGAGAGCGCGGTGAAGGTCCGCGCCCACCGGGGCTACGCGCGCCTGCGCGAGCTGCTCGCCCCCCTTCAGCAGGAGACCTCGCGATGACGCCCGAGTGCGAACGCGTCCTGGACTGCCTGGACGGCCCGTTGCCTCCGGAGCTGGCGTCGCACGCGGCCGGCTGCGCGGACTGCCGCGCCCTCCTGGACGGCTTCCAGGTCCTGGCGCCCCCCGCCGTGGCACCGCCCCCCGTCCCCATCAACGAGGCGAAGCTCGAACAGACGCGGCGCCAGTCCCTCACGGAGCTGGCCGCGCAGCCGCTGCCCACGCCGTGGTGGAAGGAGGTGGCGGTGCTGCTCGCCACCTATCTG
>NZ_RAVW01000028.1 GCF_003611585.1 Corallococcus exercitus
GGGCATGGTCATCCAGGGCGGGCTGATTGGTCCGCTGTCTCGCGCGGCGGGTGAGTTCCGGCTGCTCATCACCGGGGCGCTGCTCCTGGCGTGCGGCATGGCGGGGCTCGCGGTGTCGTATCAGGCGCTTCCGATGATGGTCGCCGTGGTGCTGGTGGGCGTGGGCACGGGCTTCCTGCAGCCGTTGATTTCGAGCCAGGCCTCGCAGGTGGCCCCGCCGTCGCAGCAGGGCGCCGTGCTGGGTCTGGCGCAGTCGTGCGGCGGGCTGGCCCGCACGGTGGGTCCGGTGGCGAGCGGCTGGATGTATGCGTCGTGGAGCACCCAGGCCCCCTTCCTGACGGGCATGGTTTCCGCGCTCGCGGCGGCGGGATTGGGGCTGTTGCTCCGTCGGGAGACCGCGGACGACGCGGGGCGGTAAAGCCTTTCAGACCCACCCGGGTCCCTTGCTTCCCGGAACGCCCTACCTCCTTTGGGGGGCTTGTCTTCACCCGACCCGTGAGAGCAGGCTTTTGCTCACAAGGGGGCGGTGAAGCCATCACTCCCGGGGGGTAGTGCTTGCCATTGGCGGGGGAAGTCGCGCTGCTGGATGCGTTGGACCGCCAGGCCCGGCGCCGGGCGGAAGGCATCGCGACCCTGAGCGTGCTGGAGGGACCGGAGGCCCTGGGGGGGACCCTCTGGAACCAGTGGGCCGCGAGGCACGGTCAGACGGTGGTGGAGGTCTCCGGGGAGGACCCGCATGCGGCGGCGCTGGGCTGGGCCCGGGCGCTGGCGGCGACCCGAGACCTGGGGGCGGACGCGGAGGCGCTGGCGACGTTCAGCCTGACGGCGGCGAATCCCAGACACACGCCGGTGTTCCGGGGAAAGACAGCGCATGAGCGGCGCGTGTTGTTGGACGCGCTGCCGCCGCCCGCGATGTTGCCGGAGGCCACCTGGGCGCTGTGCCGGGAGCTGGTGATTCACCGGGAGGCGGTGGAGCCCGGGGCATTGCCCGACGCGGTGCGCACGGCGCTCCAGAAGAACCTGGGCGCGGGGCTGCGCGCGTTGCATGCGCTGGTGCCGCCCGGGAAGGCGCCGGTGGTGCGGGTGCCCGCGGGTGAGGCGCCGTCGTTCCGGGGGCTCCACGTGGCGGGGGTGTTGAGCAACGCGGTGCCGGCGCTCGCGGTGGCGTGCGGGGTGTCCAGCGAGGCGCTGGCGGCGTTCCAGGCGGGCGGGGAGACGCGGCTGAAGGCGCTGGTGCGCGAGGGCGTGCTGGAGGTGCCTGAGCCAGCGTCGGGCGCCGAGGGGGCGCTGGCGGCACTCGAGGACCTGGAGCGAAAGGGAGCCTCCGAAGCGCGGCGCGCGCAGGCCGCCGAGGTGGCGCTGGCGGCGCATACCAGCGCGGAAGCCCTGTCCGAAGGAAAGGTCCGGAGCAAATACGAGAGATACCTCCGCGACAGGCTGGCGGATCACCCGGCCACGGCAGGCATCTTCAAACCCAATGCACCGGTCGACACCGGAGGCCCTCGTCCGTGGGTGGTGGACTTCCTCAGCCGTGAATTGAAGCTGGCGGTTGAGATCGACGGGTACCACCACTTCGGCACCCGGGAGCGGTTCCGCCTCGACCGACGCAAGGACCTGGACCTGCAACGCGCTGGCTACTGGGTCTACCGCATCCATTGGGAAGACCTGCTGCCCCGACTCGAAGAAATTCTCCAGACCATCAACATCCTGATTGAGGCCCGCAGGCGCGAGCTTGCAGGGCAGGAGCGCTGACATGAATACCCATCCCCCTGACACCCGACTTCAGGGCCTGGCCCTCGCATGGCTGGCGACACGCACGGACAAGAAGCCGGGAACGCGCAACGACTTGGCGAAGACGCTGCTCTCCTTCGTGGAGCACCGTTGGAGCCGTGGGGAGTGGAGCGAGCGGTTCGAGGCACTGATGGAGCGGCTTCTGGACACGGGGCTCGTGCAGAAGCGCTCCCGCACCGCGCTGGCGCTGACGGTGCAGGGACGCCAGCAGGCCTTGAAGTTCCTGCGGGTGGACTCCCCCAAAGGGCTCACCTGGAAGCGGGTGCGGCAGCAGTACCTGCTCGCGAAGGACCTGGACCTGCCGACCTCCAAGGCGGCGCTAGGCCGGTTGTCCAACGCGGACGGCATGCGGGCCCTGCTGCTCAAGCGCGCACATCAGGTGGATGGACCTGAGTTCCCGACGCTGGCCCAGGTCCGGGACCGGCTGATGTGGCGGAAGCTGGGCGTGGAGACGAATGAGAAGCTCACCCTGCGCGCCATCCAGGCCCACCTCCTGGGCAAACTGCTGGAGCAGGAAGTCAGCGACCCGAAGCGCGGTGTCGAGCAATTGGCGGCGCGTGCAGTGGGAGCCTCCCGGGTGGACGCGGAGGCACTGCGGCTGGCGACCCTGCGGAAGTGGGTGGTGACGGAGCAGGCTTCGGAGCCCAGCAAGAAGCCCGTTCAGGGCCCCCCTGTCGAGGATTCGCGCGAGGCGGCGCCGCACGATCCTGCTGCCTTCGCGAAGAATGTGCTTCGCGTGGCGAGGGCACTCCCCTCGGGACGCTTCGGGGACGACAAGGTCTTCATCTCGCACGTCTGGAAGGCCATGCAGCCCAGTTGGGCCAGCCGCGAAGCCTTCGACTCCGCCCTGCTGGAAGCCAACCGCAAGCGCCACCTGACGTTGACCCGCGCGGACCTCGTGTCGGTCATGAACCCGGCCGATGTGGCTGAGTCCGAGGTGCGCTTCTACGGCGCCACCTTCCATTTCGTCGTCGTCTAGTCCGCCTCCGAAAGAGCCTCCATGCCCACCGACGCCCATCTTGAAGCATTCCTGGCTGATGGCCCCGAGGTCTTCGCCAGCGTCCAGCAGGCCCAGTCGTTCTGGAAGCCGGACCCCTTCGACGTCGAGTCCATCAACGTCCCCGCCCGCCGGATTTTCGAACGGCAGGTGAATCGCGCCACGAAGAACCCTGACTCCGGCAAGCTGTACCTCCTTCGAGGCGAATCTGGCAGCGGTAAGACCCACCTGGTCCGCGCCTTCCGCCACCGCGTGCACTCCCAGAAGCTGGGGTACGTCGGCTACCTCCCAATGACGGTGGATGCCGCCAACTACGACCGATACATCCTGTCGAACCTCATCGACACGCTGGACCGCACCTACGACGTGACCGTGGACGAGGACAATACGGGGCTGACCCGCCTGTCCAACGCGCTCATGAAGTACTGCAAGAGCGCGTTCGAGCCGCTCATCCACGACGAGGGCATCCTGGAGGAGCACGAACTCCACGACATGATCCGCTCACTGGCGGACGAGCTTCACGAAAATCCCCTCTTCCGCCATGTCGACGTCCAGCTCCTGCGCGCCCTCATCTACCTGCAACGCCGGGAGGCCAAGTACCACCACCGGGTCCTTCAATGGCTTCGCTGCGAAGACATGGTCCCCGTTGACCGGCAGGTCATTGGCGACATTGTGCCCCGGACCGCGGACAACGACCCGATGCGGATGCTCACGCACCTGGGCAGGCTCATGGGCGCCATGGAGCAGGCACTGGTTCTCTGCGTCGACCAGGTCGAGGACATCAGCGACTTCGAGAAGAACCCTGGCATGGAGCCGTCATTCCGGCGCGCGATCAACAGCCTGGCCACCTTCGTGGGCAACGTTCCCACGGCGGTCGTTGTCGTCTGCTGCCTGTCCGACTTCTGGGCGACGATGCGCAAGCAGCTCACGCGGTCCATGCTCGACCGCATCGAAAACGATCCTCAGCCCGTGACCCTGGACCACCTGCTCACGGAAGAGACCGCTCGGGACATGGTCACCCAGCGGCTGCGCGTCCTCTACAACCATCACGGGCTCGAGGTGGATCACTCGGATCCGACCTACCCCATTCCCCGCTCCGAGATTGAGCGATTCAGTGGACTTCGCGTCCGGGACGTACTCAACGCCTGCCATCGATTCAGGGAGCAGGCCATCACCGAGGGGAAGCTCCCACAGCACCTGCCTCTTCCCGGCGAGGACAAAGTCGAGGGCAGCAAAGAGGAGCTCAAGCGGACCCAGCAAGCCACCATGGACCAGAGGTGGACTGACTTCCGGGCAAAGTTCAACGGCACCGTCCCAGAGAAGGATGCGGAAATCGTCTCCGTGCTCGCATGGGCGCTTGAAGCAGGAGGAGACGAACTGGGCGTGACGGACCAATTCAAGGTCAGGTCGCGCACGGATGCGACCATCGACGTCACGCTTCCGGCCGATTCCCAGGGGTTGTTCGTGGCGCTCTGCAATCGCTCGCCTCGGGGTGGAGGACTCGGCCGGCAGATGGCCGAAGCCCTCAGGTCCGCCGCCCGCAAGCTTCCAGTCATCCTTCGCACCACCGAATTTCCTGGCAATCCGACCGGGCTCGTCGGTGAACAGGTCGGCGTGCTTCTGAAGAGAGGAGGGAGGCGCGCGGTGGTGAGCAACAGCGATCTGCGCGAGGTAGTGGCCCTCCAGTCCTTCCGGAAGGAGCACCCGGAGGCAGCGTACCGTGAATGGAGTCGGTCGGCGCGTCCCCTCACTCGACTGAAGGTGATCTCGGACGTGCTTGCACTCGAGAAGCCTCCGCCGCCCACCCCGTCTGGTCGTGATACCCCACCTGCCCCTGACGCCCCCGGGAAGGCTCCCACGCTGGTGTCGCAGAAGCCGGCCCATGGTGAGCGCCGCACCGCGCAGCTTGAAAGTGCGCGCCGCACTGACACTCCCGTTGAGAAGAGGTCTTCCGACCATGCACACGGCGGGGACGAGGTCGAGCTGGAGGGGCGACGCATCCAGTCCATCAGCGAGCCGTTGGTGAGCAAGTCCCCGGGTAGAGCCCAGACGCCCAAGGAAGTGCCCCAGCAGAAGACGGCTGCGAAGGCCGCGAGTGAAACGAAGCCGGGCGCGCTGCGGGTCGGCGAGTCCGAAGGGGTCTTCACCCATCCCGTCTTCGTGCAGACGGAGGAACTGACGAAGCACAGCGCGTTCCTCGGCGGCTCCGGCAGCGGCAAGACGACGCTCGCGTTGAACCTCATCGAGCAGTTGCTCCTGCAAGGCATTCCCGCGCTGCTGGTGGACCGCAAGGGCGACCTCGCCGCGTACGCTCGCGACGAGGCGTGGGAGGAGGAGCTGAAGGACCCCGCGCTGGAGGAGCGTCGCCGCCTGCTGCGAGAGCGCGTGGACGTGGCCCTCTACACGCCGGGCCGCACGGATGGACGCGCGCTCGCGATTCCGGTGGTCCCTCGTGGTCTGGAATCCCTGCCGCCGGAGGAGCGCGAGCAGAGCGTGCTGCAGGCCGCGGACGCCATCGCGAGCATGCTCGAGTACCGCAACAGTCCCAGGGACCGGGCCGCGAAGGCGCTGCTCGCGCAGGCCCTGCGGCTGCTGGTGGAACGGCCCATTGGCCAGGAGCTGAGCCTGGACCTGGTCCAGAAGTTCATCGCATCCCAGGACATCACCCTCGTCCAGGAGACCAGCGGCATCGACCTCAAGGTGTTCCCGAAGCTCGCCCAGGACCTGGCGACGCTGCGGCTCAACGCGCGCAACCTCCTGGCCGCCCAGGGCGAGAAGCTGAACATGGAGGAACTGCTCGGGCTGGGGAACGCGAAGGTGCCGGGCAAGACGCGGCTGAGCATCATCAGCACCAAGTTCCTCGGCGGAACGCAGGGCGCGCTCTTCTGGGTGTCGCAGCTGCTCGTGGAGGCCAATCGCTGGGCCAGCCAGCATCCCTCCTCCAAGCTCCAGGCGGTCCTGATGTTCGACGAGGCGGACATGTATCTGCCGGCCGTGGGCATCCCCGCGACCAAGCAGCCCATGGAGAACCTGCTCAAGCGCGCGCGCTCGGCGGGCATCGGCGTGATGCTCGCGACCCAGAGCCCGGGCGACTTCGACTACAAGTGCCGGGAGAACGTGCGCAGCTGGTTCATCGGCCGCGTGAAGGAGGATCGGGCGATCAGCAAGCTCCGGCCCATGTTCTCCGATACTCGCGTGGATCCGGCCATACGTCTTCCCGCGCAGAAGATGGGCCAGTTCCACGTCCTGCGCGACGGCCAGGTCGAACAGCTCAAGGCGGACCGGAACATCATCAAGACCGACCAGCTCTCCGAGGACGAAATCCTCCAGCTCGCGCACCGCTCCCGCGAGCAGGGCTCCTGACGTCCGCTCCACGGCCGCCCCCTTCCCCGCTGGCTTCAAGGCCCGCGGGCAGGGGGGCGCTCCCCTTCCCTCGACCGGACTGGCCCTCGGGCGGGGAGTCGTCCCGGGTGTTCTCGCGCGGCTTCGGCGGGCAGCGGACCCCATACTTCCCCCAGGTGTCTTCCATGGGGGAGGCAGGAATGGTCTTGCGACAGGGCGAGGGACGGACCGCGCGTGGGTGCCCCGCGTCCGGTGAGGGCTCGTCCCTCCAGGCCCTCGAAACCCTGGAGCGCATCTCGGATGCGGTCTTCTCGCTCGACCGCTCCTGGCGCTTCACCTACCTCAACACGCGCAGCGAGTGGCTGCTGCGACACCCGCGCGCGGAGCTCCTCGGCCGCGTCGTGTGGGACGAGTTCCCCGAGGCACGGGGCTCCGTGTTCGAGCAGGAGTACCTGCGGGCGCTCCAGCAGCAGGTCAACGTCGCGTTCGAGGCCTTCTACGCGCCCCTCGAGGCCTGGTTCGACGTGCGGGCGTACCCCTCCTCGGAGGGCCTCACCGTCTGCTTCCGGGACGTCAGCGCCCGCAAGCGCGCCGCTCAGGCACTGCATGAGTCGGAGCAGTTCCTGCGCTCCACGCTCGACTCGCTGTCCACGCACATCGCCATCCTCGACGGCCGGGGCCTCATCCTCGCCGTCAACGAAGCCTGGACGCGCTTCGCGCGCGACAACGGCTGCGTGGAAGATCGCAGCCCGTGCGGCGTGGGCGCGAACTACCTGGGGGTGACGGACGCCGCGCAGGGCACCTTCTCCGAGGAGGCGCCCTCCGTCGCCGCGGGCATCCGCGCCATCATCGCTGGCCGCACGGAGCCGTTCCTCCTGGAGTACCCGTGCCACGAGCCCGGGGGCCACCAGCGCTGGTTCCTGCTGCGGGCCACGCGCTTCGCCGGCCCGGGTCCGCTGCGCGTGGTGGTGGCCCACGAGGACATCACCGGCCGCCGCGAAGCCGACGAGGCACGGCGCCAGCTGGTCCGGGAAGAGGCCGCGCGCGAGGAGGCGGAGGCGGCGCGTGAGCGGATGAACGCGGTGCTCGAGCGCATCACCGACGGCTTCGCCGCGTTCGACCGGGACGGCCGGTTCACCTACGTGAACCGGCCCGCGGAGGCACACTTCGGCCGCAAGCGGGAGGCGCTGCTGGGCCGGCGCCTGGCGGAGGTCTTCCCCTGCACCCAGGGCTCCGACATGGCGGCCCTGCTGCACCGGGCGACGGTGGCGCAGGTCCCCGTGGAGGAGGAGCAGCCCTCCGTCGTGCACAACCGCTGGCTGCGCGTCGTGGCGTACCCGTCACCGGAAGGCCTCTCCGTCTACTTCCGCGACATCACCGAGCAGCGGCGCGTCGAGCTGTGGAGCCACTTCCTCTCCGACATGGGTGCCGCCAGCACGCGCTCGCTGGACTGCGGGGACGTGGTCCGCACCGTGGTGACGCTCGCGGTGCCCACGCTCGCGGATGGCTGTGCCATCACCACGCGGAGCGGCGGCCCCGAAGACGAGGCCTCCACCGAGGCCGCCGCCGTGACGCCCGGGCTGGGAGACGCGCTGCGCGCGGCGTGCGCCCCGGGGGCCCAGGGCGCGCTGGGGCGGCTCGTGGCTCAGGCGGTGTGCACGGAGTCGGGAGCGCTCCTGCGGGAGCCTCCCGGGGACAGCCCCGGTGTGGAGTCCGCGGTGGCCGTGCCGCTGGCCCTCCAGGACCACTCCCTGGGCGTGCTGCTGATGGTGTCCACGCGCCCGGGCCTGCGCTACGGGCCGGAGAGCCTCCCCCTCGTGAGCGAGCTGGCGCGGCGGACCGCGCTGGCGCTCGAGAACGCGCGGCTGTACCGCACCGCCCGGCAGGCCGTCGCCGCGCGCGACGAGACGCTGGGCATCGTCTCCCATGACCTGCGCGCGCCGCTGAACACCATCTCCCTGCTGTCCCTCCGCGCGGAGAAGCGCCTGCCCCGGGAGGAAGGGGTGGAGGCCGCGGAGGCGCTGCGGAAGATCCGCGGCGTGGTGGGCAACATGGACCGGCTCATCGACGACCTGCTGGAGGTGGCGCGGGTGGAGTCGGGACGCGCGGTGCTGGACGTGGAGCCGCTGGACGTGCCCCGGCTGCTCGCCCAGGTGCAGGCCTTGAACGAGCTGCTGGCGGCGGACAAGGGGCTGCGCCTCGAGGTGGCCTTCGAGCCGGGCCTCCCCAAGGTGCGCGCGGACCGGGCGCTCGTGGTGCGCGTCTTCCAGAACCTGGTGGGCAATGCCATCCACTTCACCCCGCCTGGAGGCCGCATCCTCCTGAAGGCGGTGCGCCGCGGTGAGCAGGTGTGCTTCCGCGTGGAGGACTCGGGGCCGGGCATCGACGCGGCGGCGCTGCCGCACGTGTTCGACCGCTTCTGGCAGGCCATCCACGCGCGCAAGGCGGGCGCCGGGCTGGGGCTCGCCATCGTCAAGGGGCTGGTGGAGGCGCACGGTGGCCGCGTCTGGGTGGAGAGCCCGCCGGGCCACGGCGCAGCGTTCTTCTTCACGCTGCCGGGCCTCCGGCAGGGGGGCGAGGAGGCCCGTCCCTGACGGTCCTCAACGGAACGCCGCGCGCGGCTCTACACTGGCGCCATGCCTGCGCATCCCGCCTCCGGCCTGGCGCCGTGGTTTCCCCTGGTCATGCTCCCGGGGATGTTCGTGCTCTTCTCGTTCACCCTCTCCTGGATGGGGGGATGGAGCCGGCTCGCGCGGGACTACCGCCTGGACAGGGGCGGCGGCTTCCCGTGCAGGTACTTCGTCTCTGGCGGTTTGGGCCTGGTGAACTACCGTAACTGTCTCATCGTGGGTGGCGACGCGCGGGGGCTCTACCTCGCGGTGCTCCTTCCCTTCCGCGTGGGCCATCCGCACCTGTGCATCCCCTGGGCGGACCTCCAGGACCGCGTTCGCGAGCGGTGGTTCTTCCGATACTGTGACACGTTCAGGGTGGGACCCGACCGGGTGAAGCTGCGCATCCAGAGTTCCGCCATGAAGTCGCTCGACAGCTATCTGCCCGCCGCTCGCCAGGCCTGAGCATGCTCTCCACCGTCTCCGTCGATGGCGTCGTGCAGCGCTGGGAGGACCTGCGCCTCCAGGACTTCGCCCAGGGCTTCTTCTTCGGCGCGGGCTTCTTCACCACCTTTCGCATCGACGCGGGCCAGCCCCGGTTCCTCGCGCGTCACCTGTCCCGCCTGCGCGGAAGCCTCGACGCGTTCCCCACCGCCGTGCGAGCCCCGGCCCCGGAGCTCCTCCACGAGGACGCCGTGCGCGAATCGCTGCGCCGCTGCCTCGCGGCGGACGCGGCCCTGGGGCCCCGCTTCACCGGCGTGGGCAAGCTCGCGGTGAGCGACGGCCACGTGCTGTGCACCTTGCGTCCCTTCGACGCGGACCAGGAAGCGCATCACCGGGAAGGCCGCGAGCTGGACACCGTGGAGGCCGGGGCCTACCGGCGCGCGGAGCGCACGGTGAACCACAAGGGCCTGGCGTACTTCCGTCAGCACGCGCTCCTGCCGCGCCTGCCCGTGCTCACCAACGAGGCGGCGGAGGTCTGCGAGCTGCCCACCGCCAACCTCTTCGTGCAGCTCGACGGAGCGCTCGTCACCCCACCGCTCTCCGCGCCGTGTCTGCCGGGCATCGCCCGCGCGGTGCTGCTGGCCATGGCCTCCGTGGACGGGCTCCCGGTGGTGGAGCGCGTGCTGCCGCTCGCGGACCTGGCCCGGGCGCAGGCGTGTTTCTACAGCAACGCGGTGGCGCTGGCCGTGGGCGTGCCGAGGCTGCTGGGCCGGGAGCTCCCCGACAGCCTGAGGCTCGCGGAGCGGGCCCGCGCCGCGCTCGAGGCCCGGGCCGTCCGCGAGGGCTGAGCCCGTGGCACACTCGCATCCATGACCCGCTCCCTCGTCATGGTCCCCCGCTGGGCTGGAAGCCCCGACACGGACTTCTACCCGTGGCTCACCGCGAAGCTGCGCACGCCCCCTGCCCTCTTCGACGACGTGCGCACGCTGGACATGCCCACGCCGGGCGCCCCCACCCTCGACGGCTGGGTGTCCACGCTCGCCTCCGCGGTGGGTCCGGTGCCCGCGCCCTCCACCGTGTTCCTGGGCCACAGCGTCGGCTGTCAGGCCGTGATGCGCTATCTGGCGACGCTGCCTCCGGGCCACACCGTGGAAGGGGCCGTGTTCGTCGCGGGCTGGTTCGAAGTCGACACGCCCTGGGACACGCTGCGGCCGTGGCTCGACACGCCCATGGACTTCGAGCGGATCCGCGCCGCGCTCCGCCGCTGCGTGGTGGTGCTGTCGGACTCCGACCCCTTCACCTCCGACTTCCGCCGCAACACGCGCCTCTTCGAGGAACGCCTGGGCGCGGAGGTGCGCGTCATCCCCGGCGGGCGCCACTTCAACAACCCCCAGGAGCCCGCCGTGCTGGCCACCCTCCAGGAGTGCTTCGGCGCCTCACGCTGAGCAGCCGGCCGAGCAGGCGGCGGACGTGGCAATTTTCGCCGCCACCCCCATCTTTGGAGGACTTCGAAGGACTTTCTTCAACGACAGGGGGCTCGAGATGGAGACGAAGAAGCCAGACGAGAAGCAGGTCCAGCACCAGGGCATGGGTGAGGACCAGAACCTGCGCCACAAGGGCGAGGTGCGCGAGTCCGAGGCGGACCGCCATGCCGGCCCGAAGCCCGAGGGCAACGGCGGCACGGGGCAGCCCGCGGCGTTCCCGGAACACAACTGACACCGGGCGCGTGACCGGTTCCCACGGAATGGCCTGAAGGCGCTTTCGTGGGAGCCGGAAGCCATTAACCTGGGGCGCATGTCCGCTCCCGCTCCCTATGTCTCCCGCGTCCCCTTCGAGTCCGTCCACCCGAAGGCCCTGGCCGTGTACTGCTCGGACGGGCGCTTCACCGAGGCCGTGGAGGACCTGGCCCACCACCTGGGCCACGCCCGCATCGACACGATGACCATTCCTGGAGGCCCCGCGCTGCTCAACCGCTGGGCCTCGGACTACCTGGAGAGCGCGGGCTTCACGAAGGCCGCGAGCTTCCTCATCGAAGGCCACCACATCGAGGACGTGCTGCTGCTGGCGCACGCGGGGTGCGGCTACTACCACGCGAAGCACAGCGCGCTCGGGCCGGACATCGCCGTGGAGCAGCAGCTGAAGGACCTGCACTTCGGCGCGAAGGAACTCCAGACGGCCTACCCCCACCTGCGCATCCACCTCTTCTACGTGCGCCCCAAGGGGACGACCGTCGAGTTCGAGCCCATCCCGCGCGAGGGCTAGGACGCCCCGGCCTCACGGGCCGCCGCGTCCTGGAGCCCGCGCCGGAGCGCGTCCAGCAGCGACGGCGGGTCCCCCACGCGGAAGGCCTGGAGCCCCGCGTCGAAGTCCGCGCGAGCGCCCGTGGCGTCACCGCGCTGGAGCCGGAGCGCACCCCGCTCGTACAGCAGCTCGGGGTCCACCGCGTCGCCCTCCTGGGACGCGAGCGCGACGGTGAGGTCCTGCTCCGCGGCGTCCGCACGCCCCGCTCGGGCGCGGCTCCGGGCCCGCTGCTGGAGGAGCCACGGGTTGCCCCGGTCCTCCGCCAGGGCCGCCGTCCAGTCGGCGTCCGCCTCCGTCAGCCGCCCCAGCGCTTCAAGCGACTCCGCGCGCTTCATGTGCAGCACCAGCGCCTTGCGGAAGCCCGCGGCCTCCACCTCGGTGAAGCCCTCCACCGCCTCCGCGTGCCAGCCCAGCCGAGCGAGCGTGAGCGCCCGGTGGTAGCGCGTGGCCACGTGGCCCGGGGCCAGCTCCAGCACGCGGTCGAACCAGGGCAGCGCCTCCGCCGGCTGGCCGCCCCACACGCCCAGCGTCAGCCCCACCTCCACCAGGACCCGGACCTGCGTCGGGTGCGCCTCCGCCAGCGACCGGGCCAGCGCGAGCGCCGACGTGTAGCGGCCTCCCCGGCGCAGGCGGTCCACCTCGCGCAGGGGCTCGGACAGCTCCGGGGGCCAGGCCTGTCGTCCGTTGCGTTCCATGGGGTGGGGGCGGTCGTCCGGCATTTCGCAGGCAGGCCCCAGGGTGTCAAGGCGACGACTTGACCCGGAAGCCCGGTCGCGAGAAGAGCGCTGACATGAAGCCCTGGGAAACAGTGGAGCGAGCGCAGGTGCCGGACGTGGGAGAGGTCGTGCTCGCCCGGCGGGACGAAGAGTACGTGCTGCGCGTGCGCGGTCAGACGTTGATGTCCAGCCGCCAGCATGGCTCGGAGATGGCCATGGCCGAGGCCGGCTGCGCGAACCTCGCGGCGGACGTGCCCGCCCGGGTGCTCGTGGGCGGGCTGGGCTTCGGCTTCACGGTGCGCGCGGTGCTCGACCGCCTGGGGCCGGGGTCCCGCGTCGTGGTCGCGGAGCTGATATCGCCGGTGGTGGAGTGGAACCGGGGCCTGCTCGCGCCGCTGGCGAAGGCGCCGCTGGAGGATCCGCGCGTCACCGTGGTGGAGGGGGACGTGGGCAAGGTGATGCGCAGGCAGCAGGGCGCCTTCGACGCCATCCTGCTCGACCTGGACAACGGCCCGAAGGCCATGACCCACCCGGACAACGACAGCCTCTACGACCTCACCGGCGTGTCGCACGCCTACAACTCCCTGCGCTCCAACGGAACGCTGGTGGTGTGGAGCGCAGGGCCCTCGGTCGCGTACGTGAAGCTGCTGGAAGAGGTGGGCTTCTCCGTCCAGCTCCTCCACCCCACGGCGCACGGCACCAAGGGGACGCGGCACACCCTCTTCGTCGCCCGGCGCGTGCCCAAGACCAAGACCAAGACCTCATCGTCGTCCCGGCCGCCGTCGCGGCGCTGAAACACGCGGGCGTTCTTCCCATCAGGAGGTGGCAGCCATGTGGTGCATCCGTCTGTTCCTGTTCGCCGTCGTCCTCGTCAGCGGCGTGGGACACGCCACGGAGGCGGAGCCGATGCCTCCGCACGCGACGTTCCTGCTCCCGTCGAAGGCGCTCCGGGAGAAGCGCCGCATCAACGTCTACACGCCGCCCGGCTACGACGCGGCGAAGGGCGTGCGCTACCCGGTCCTCTACATGCCCGACGGCGGCGAGCAGGAGGACTTCCCGCACGTCGCCACCGCCGTGGACACCGCCATCCGCGCCGGGGAGATGCGGCCCGTCATCGTGGTCGGCATCGAGAACACCGAGCGGCGCCGGGACATGACCGGGCCCACGCAGGTCGAGAAGGACAAGCAGATCGCCCCGAGGGTCGGAGGCTCCGCCGCGTTCCGAGCCTTCCTCCGCGACGAGCTCATGCCCCACGTGCGCCGCAAGTACCGCGTCACCGACGAGACGGCCATCCTCGGCGAGTCGCTCGCGGGGCTGTTCATCATGGAGACGTTCTTCCTCCAGCCCGGGATGTTCGGCACCTTCATCGCGCTGAGCCCCAGCATCTGGTGGAACAACGACGAATGGGTGCACAAGGCCGGGGAGCGGCTCAAGGCGAAGCCGGGCCTGAAGGTCACGCTCTACTTCGCGTCGGCCGGTGACGACATCGAGGAGCAGACCACACGCCTGGCCGAAGTCTTCCGCGCGAACGCGCCCGCCGGGTTGAAGTGGAAGTACGAGCCCCGGCCCGACCTGCACCACGCCAACATCTACCGCTCGCTGGAGGCGAAGGTGCTGCGAGAGGCCTTCGCGCCTGCCTCCACGAAGGCCGTCCCGTGAGAAGGTCGCCAGAAGCGCGTTGACGAATCCGGCGTGGCTCGAACAACGGATGCATCCCAGGTCAATCGAAGCAGGCGCACCCCTCTGGGAGGACATACGAAGCTTCATGAGCGCGGGCACGAAGTGCGGTCGCCGCTCACGCAGCAGGAAGTCCCAGGCCATGGGCAATGAAGCGCCAGACGCGCACAGCCCACCGGCCGAGGGGGCACGGGATGCCGTGACTCGGCCCATCCGCCTTGCGAGCAACCACGCAGGTCGGGGCGCGGGTGCCAGTGGCTGAAGCCTCGGGCTGGAGGTCACCCGGCGGAGTCGAAGCGTCCCAACCTGTCCGACAGTCGGACAGGTTGTCCCAGGCCGCCCCAGTCACGTCCCCGTCGGCGCACTCCCCACCGGGCTCGCAGGAGACGAGCCCCGCGACAGCTGGAAACCGCAGCGCCTCGCTGTCGGGCTCTTCGAGGAGGGTCTGCACCTGGGGGCAGGGTTCAACCCCGAACGCCTCGGCATCTTCGACGGCTGAAGCGGAGATGTCAGGGCCATGCACCTCAACGCACAGGTGTGCCTCCAATGCATCGTCCTGCTCAGTGACTACGACAGGGGCGCCGAGGCCACGGGTCTCCACATGCGGGCCCGCTTCCAGGGCATCGTCCCGCCCGGGGGCCGACGTGGCAGCGCTGCGGCCACGGATCTCCATGCAAGGGCTTGTCTCCAGTGTCTCGTCCTTCACGGCGGATGACGTGTGGACGCCGAGGAGGCACTCCTGGGCTGGGTGGGCTTCGGGGGACGAATGCTCCCGAGGGGCAGGGGTAAAAGCATTCAGCACGCCTTCATCGCACGTCTTCAGCAGCGCCGGCAGTTGGCGTGTCAGCGCCTGCACGTCGCGCTCGCCCAGGGCGCGCTCCGCGCACACGGCCCACTGGCGTAGCGACTCGCCGCCCATGAGGAGCTGCAACCGGGCCGCGTTACCCCTCATGGCCCGCTGCAGTGACTGAATGAGGAGCAGGTGTCCTGGACGCTCTGCCGCATGGGCCGCCAGCCGCAGCAACTCGAATTCCAACTGCGCGCACCGTGCACCCGGCTCCCAGTGCGCCGCGTCCCAGAGAGCGTAGCAGATGGACTCCAACTGGCTCACAGCCGCCTCGGAGGCACGCGTGCAGCAGTCGACCAGCAGTTCCACCAGCACCTGCCGCTTGAGGCTGAAGAAGCCCTCCAAGAGCCGCCGGCACTCCTCGGAGCGCTCGTCATGCAGCGCGAGGCCCAGGTTCTCCAGCGTCAGTGACTCATCCAGCGCCACCGCACGCGTCACACGCCCGGGGCGCTGCACCACCAGGCCTCGCGCCGCCAGCCGCCGCAGCGCCTCGCGCACGGTGCTTCGGCTCACTCCGTAGCGACGCGCCAGCACATGCTCCGAGCCCAGCTGCCCGTTCCTCGGCAGCCTCCCCAGCGAAATCTCGCGCTCCAGCTGTTCCTCTACGTACGCAACGAGTCCCACCTGCACCATCACCGTCGCCCTCCCGCCCAAGTCTCGCCCATCCAACCAGACGGGTCTGACATGGACGCGCGGCCTCACCAACCTCGTCGCCTGCCGGGACAGCGCGCCCCCGGGCCCCATGCAGCGCGAACCTGTCCGACTGTCGGACAGGTTTGCGCAAAGCGCTCCCCACGGGTGCCTCTGCTCGTGGCCCCACCTTGGCGTCCGCGACAGCACGACGTCTCGGCTCACCGCTGCACTCCGCAAGGCGTGCGTCCTCCCGGAGTCCTTCACTTCATGGAATGGGTCGATGGACCTCTTGCGACCTCCTGGCCGGCAGGCTCCGTCGTGCTCCCATCCAACCCTGGAGGTGATTGATAGGCCTTCCGGATGGCATCCATCATCTGGAGATCACGACGCCAGAATGGAGCTGACGGCGCTGTCGTGGATGCATGGCGTCTGGCGCTGAGCGTTCCTTTGGACGGTCTTCTTCCAGCCCATCGACGCGCTGAACCCGCCCACTTCACCGGCGCCGGAGCCGCGTCCGGCGTCCCAAGGCCCGCCGCTACGGCGCGAGCCGCGCGGAGCCCGTGCCCGTCGCCTCGCGCGGCTTCATCATCCCGCCCGCCACGCGCAGGCCCAGCCAGCGCGGCGTGAAGCGCGTCAGGTTGGCCTGCAGCCAGTTGCGCCACCCCGGCACCACCGACGCCCGGCCCTGGTCCAGGGCCTTGAGGCCGTGCAGCACCACCTCCTCCGCCGTCGCCATGGGACCCACGGCGGCCTGCTGGGTGCCCACTACGTCGAAGAACGCCGTCCGCACGGGGCCCGGGCACAGCGCGAGCACTCGCACGCCGCGCTCGCGCGTCTCCTCCGACAGCGCCTCCGTGAAGGACAGCACGAACGCCTTGGTGGCCCCGTAGATGGCCATGTACGGCACCGGCTGGAAACCCGCGATGGAGGCCACGTTGAGGATGCCTCCCACGCCGCGCGCGAGCATGTCCGGCAGGAACAGGTGGCTGGTGTCCGCCAGCGACGTGACGTTGAGCATCACCTGTTCGTGCTGCCGCGCGAACGGCGCCGCGTCGAAGGCCCCGTGCATGCCGAAGCCCGCGTTGTTGACCAGCAGGTCCACGCGCAGGCCCTTCTCCTGGCAGCGCGCGTGCAGCTCACGGCCCGCGCCCTCGCGGCCCAGGTCCAGCGCGATGACCTCCGCCTGGATGCCGTGGGCCTTCGACAGCTCCGCCGCCAGCGTGCGCATCCGGTCCTCGGAGCGGGCCACCAGGATGAGGTCCATGCCGCGCGCCGCCAGCTCGCGGGCGAACACCTCTCCCAGACCGGAGGACGCGCCCGTCACGAGCGCGCGGTGGCCCGCGTAGGGGAAGGCCCTGCCCCGGGGGGCCGACGCGGGAACAACAGGGCGAACGGGAGACTGGGACGAAGTCGTTTGCATGGGGTTAGAATGTGAGCGAGCGCTCACGTTCTCAACTCGCGTGGTGCTCACATTCCCTTTCGGAGGCCTCATGCCCCGCCGTCCCCCACCTTCCCGTCGCAGGGAGCCCCGCCAGGAGCGGGCGCAGGCGACGTGTGACGCCATCCTCACCGCGACTGCTCGCGTTCTGCTCAGGGACGGCTACGAGGCCGCGAGCACCAACCGCATCGCCCAGGAGGCGGGGGTGAGCGTGGGGTCGCTCTACCAGTACTTCCCCAGCAAGGAGGGGCTGGTGACGGCGCTGATGGAGCAGCACCGCGCGCGGGCGCTCGCGGACTTCGAGGCGGGACTGGTGCCGCTGGCCGGCCAGCCGCTGCCGGTGGCGATGCGCGCGCTCATCCGGCAGGTGCTCGCGGTGAAGCGGGAGAACCCGCGCCTGAACCAGGTGCTGCATGAGCTGATGCCGCGGATGAAGCAGTGGGGCTTGTCGGATGTGTATTCGCAGCGGCTGCACCGGCTGGTGCGGGCCTTCCTCGCGCCCCGCTTCGAGGACCTGCGCCCCCGGAACCTGGACATGGCGGTCTTCATCCTGGTGAACGCGGTGGAGGCGCTGTGTCACACGGCGCTGACGGACCGGCCGGACTACGTGGAGGACGATGCATTCGTGGACGAAATCGCCGCGCTGGTGGTCGGCTACCTGCGTCCGGAGCCGGCCCTGGCGCGTCCCCGGCGCGCGACCCGGGAGCGGGCGGCCCGGATGTGAAGTTCAACGTCCTTCCGCGAGGAGGGTCCAACGCGCGGCCTTGGAGGGGCGTTCGCGCGCGTGGACACCCTCCTCGCGGGCGGAAACCGGTGCCTCAGGGCGGCGCGGGTGCGCGGCCCAGCGGAATCACCAGCGGCCCGGGCAGGTCCGGCCGCGCCAGCACCTCCACCTGCAACCCGAAGGTGCTCGCGATGAGGCCGGGGGTGAGCACGCTTGAAGGCGTGCCCGTCTCCACGCACCGGCCCTGGTCCAGCACGGCAAGGCGGTCCGCGTACCGCGCGGCCTGGTTCAGGTCATGCAGCACCGCGAGCACCGCGCCGCCTTCCCGTGCGAAGGCCCGAGCGCGCTCCAGCACCAGGTGCTGATGGGACAGGTCCAGGCTCGCCGTCGGCTCATCCAGGAGCAGGTAGCGGTGGCCGTGCGAGGGCGGGGTCCACAGCTGGGCCAGCACGCGGGCCAGCTGCACGCGTTGCCGTTCTCCGCCGGAGAGCGTGGTGTACGCGCGTGAGGCCAGGTGCTGCGTGTCGGTGGCATCCAGCGCGGCGCGGGCGATCTCCAGGTCGGACTGTTCGCCGCCCCTGCGGGCATGCGGGCTGCGGCCCAGCACGGCGACTTCGAGCGCGGTGAAGCCGAAGCCCAGGGAGGACTCCTGCGGCAGCACGCCCAGCCGTTGTGCGCGCTCCACGTCAGGCCACTGGTGCAGCGGGCGGCCCTCCAGGAACACGTCGCCGGACTTGCAGCGCAGCTCGCCCGACAGCGCCGCGAGCAGGGATGATTTGCCCGCGCCATTGGGACCCACCACGGCCAGCACCTCGCCAGGCCGGACCTCCAGCGACAGCGGACCGGCCACCCGGCCCCGCCCCCGCCATACCTCGATGCCACGCGCCTCCAGGCTCATGCCGCCCCCTTGCGCGCGAGCAGCGCGATGAAGGCGGGCACGCCCAGCACCGAGGTGAGCGCGCCCACGGGCAGCTCGGACGGGGAGGCCAGCGTGCGCGCGAGCAGGTCCGACGCGAGGAGCAGCGAGGCCCCCGACAGCGCGGACGCGGCCAGCAGCCTTCGATGGTCCGGGCCAAGCGCGATGCGCAGCAGCGCCGGCACCAGCAGGCCCACGAAGCCGATGATGCCGCAGAAGGCGACCGCCGCTCCCACGCCCAGCGCGGCGGCGAGGATGAGCTTGCGCTTGAGCCGCTCTACGTCCACGCCCAGGTGCCACGCCTCACGCTCGCCCAGGAGCATCAGGTTGAGCGCACGCGCTTCGCTCAGGAGCACCCCCAGCGTCACGCTCAGCGGCAGCGCCGCGGCGCCCACGGCCTCCCACGACGCACCGCCCAGGCTGCCCAGGCTCCAGAACGTGATGGAGCGCAGCTGCGCGTCCGTCGCGCTGTGCGTGAGCAGGCCCATGCCCGCGAACGCACCCGCGCTCACCGCCACTCCCGCCAGCAGCACGCGCGGCGTGTCCGTGCGCCCTCCTCCCGTGCCCAGCCTCAGCGCGAGCAACGTCGCCCCCAGCGCCCCCACGAAGGCCGCCCCGGGCACCACCAGCATCCGCAAGGGGCCCACGTGCGCGGCCAGCGCCACGTCCAGCACGATGGCCAGCACCGCGCCCAGCGCCGCCCCACTGGACGTGCCCAGCAGGCCGGGCTCCACCAATGGATTGCGGAACAGCGCCTGGAGCGCGGCCCCCGTGGTCGCCAGCACTCCGCCCACCATCACGCCCATCAGCACGCGCGGCAGGCGGAGGGTGAGCAGCACCGCGCGCTGCATCGCATCCAGCCGGTGGGAGGCCTCGCCCAGCCCCAATGCCTCCCAGAGACTTCCCAGGATGGCGGACGGGGGCACCATCATCGAGCCCACCGCCAGCGACGCCAGGACCATCAACGCCAGCAGCAGCCCCAGCGTCACCCAGGGCCCCGCGCCCGGCAGCCTCGAAGGCACCGGACGCGCGGTGGGGACGGGCATGGCCTCCGACGCGCTCATCGACCGCCGCCCTTGCCAGCCACCGGGGCCACCGAGTCCTGCACCCGGGCCACCGCCCGGCCCAGGCCGGGCCCCAGCCCCATGAAGTCCACGTCCTCCACCGTGACCAGCTTCCAGCCCTTCACCTGCGACAGGCCGGGCAGCTTCGCCAACCCTTCCGCGCCCCCCACCGTCGCCACCGAGCCCGCGGGCAGCAGCACGAACTCCGGCGCCGCCGCCACCACGGCCTCCGCGCCCAGCGGCTTGTAGCCCTGCAGGGACTCCGCCGCGTTCACGCCACCCGTCAGGCGGATGAGCGTGTCCGCCACGGTGCCCGAGCCCGCCACCATCATCGTGCCCGCGCCCCGCGCGTAGATGGCGAGGATGCGCGGCGGCTTCGTGCCCTTCACCTGGGCCGCGCGGCCCGCCGCCTTCGCCAGGTCCTCGTCCAGCTTCGCCACCAGCGCCCTGCCCTGCTCCGGCACGCCCAGCCGCTCCGCGATGCCCTGGATGCGCGAGCGCGCCGCCTCCACCGTGGGCTCGTTGGCGAACGTCTCCACCGTCATGCCCGCCTGCTTCAGCTGCGTCAGCACCGCCGGAGGTCCCGCCTCCGCCGACCCCAGCAGCACGCCCGCGCCCAGCGACAGCACCCCTTCCGCCGACAGCGCGCGCTGGTAGCCCACCGTGCGAACCTTCGACGCCTCCGGCAACGCCGCGCTGGAGTCATCCACGCCCACCACCCGGTCGCCCGCGCCCAGCGCGAACACCGTCTGCGTGATGGCCGGCCCGATGGTGATGAGCTTCGGCGCGGGCTTCGCCGCAGGAGGTGCCGCGTGTGCCGCCAGCGAGAACAGCGCCGCGAGGAGGCCCCACTTCGAAGCCGTGCGCCTCATGACGCCACCTCCACCGCGGGCAGCGTGCGGACCAGTTCCTCCATCAGCGCCCGCCACGCGGGGGACTCCAGCTCGCCCGGCTTCCGCTTGCCGAACAGCAGCGCGATGTTCTCCCCCGCCCGGTCGAACAGCTCCAACGAGGTGACGTCTCCGTCGCGCGTGGGCTTGCGCACCACCCACGCCGTGTGGACGTGGTCCGCGCGGACGTGGAGGTTGAAGCCCGGGTCCATCACGTTCATCCACGGGCCCATGGGCCGCACCGTACGCACCGGCCCGGTGTGGATTTGAATGGCGCCCGGGTTGCCCACGAACACCATGATGGGCAGCTCCGTCGCCGCGGCGCGCTCCAGCGTCCAGCCCAGCGCGTCCGGCGCCACCGGCTTCGCGAACTCCGTCCCCGCGAGCCTCAGCGCCTGCGTGCGCGCCACCTTGAACGTGTTGAGCAGCGCGAAGAACTCGTGCGTGTCCTGGAGCGCGCGCCAGCCGGCCTTGAGCCCCAGCGCGTCGATCTCCGAATCCGGCCGGGGCGCGGCGGGAGGCGACACCGGCATCACGCCCAGCACGTGGCCCTGGTCCTCGTGCTGGAGCTCGCGCACCAGCCCCTCGAAGGCGGCCACGTTCGCGTCGTCCTGGAGGTAGATCTTGTGCACCGCCGTGCCTGCCGCGTCGAAAACCTGGAAGCCGCGGCGCACCTGGCCGGAGAGGTCCTCGCGCAGCGCGAAGACGAAGCACCAGCGCGACAGGAACAGCCGCAGGTCGATGTCCTCGTCCAGCACCAGCGCCCGCGCGCCGTGCAACTCCACGTTGCGGTAGACGCCCTTCTTCTCGTGCACGGCGGACGCGTTGCGCGTGAGCGCCATCACCCGGCCCATCGACTCCAGCCGGGGCAGGAGCACGTCGAAGCGCGGCTCCAGCCGCACCAGCTCGCCGTTCAATCCGGTGGCGAGCAGCTCCGCCTCGCTCACACCCAGATGCTCCGCCGCGTCGCGAATGCGCATGCGCGGCTGGGCTTCGCGCAGGGCCAGCCAGCGCTCCCTCAGCGGGGCGTGGGGGCTTTCCCTCTCCTCCGTGCGGCCCATCACGGCTGCCCCCCGGCCGGCGCGGCCACCTTCGCCCAGAGCAGCTTCAGCATCGCGGGCGTGCCGGCTGCGTCGTAATAGGACTGCACCTGCACCTTGAAGTACGCCCCCGCATCCGAGCGCACGACGTAGAGCTGGGCGCGCGGCGTGAGCGTGTGGAACTGGAGGTCGTAGCTGTACCAGCCGTCCCCCGCGTTGAAGACGGTGTCCGGGCTGTCGCCGGTGTCACTGCCATCCGCCGCGTCCGTCACGTAGCCGGACGCCGGTGCCTGGGTGAGCGCCGCGAAGGGCGTGCCCGGCACGATGGCCACCCGCACGCCGCCCGTACCGCTGACGCCGCCGCGCGTCTTCACCGTGTAGCGCTGGAAGGCCAGGTCCCAGAGCGCGTCCTCCGTCGCGCTCACCTGCTTGCCGGAATCCAGATCCATGGCCACCCACGCCGCCGGGTCGGTCGCGTCGACGACGGAAGTGAACGTGCCGTCGCCGTTGTCCTGGTGCTTCAGGTTCGCGCCGTCCTGCGGCGTGACGACGGGGTTCTCGTCCTCGCCGGGCCCCGGCGTGGGTTGGAGGTCGTCACCACACGCGGTGGCCAGGCCGGCGAGGAGCAGCGCCGCGCGGGCGGGGCCCAGGAAGCCGGGGCGGGAGGGATTGGGGAACATGCGGACTCCTTCAGGGTGCGGCGTGGGAAATCAGAACCGGGTGGAGACACCGGCCTGGAGGGTGCGGGGAGGAATGGGCAGATCCTTCGGGTTGCCCGCACCGGTGAGGTTGCTGCCCACAACGAAAAGCTGGAGCCCGCCCGCTGGCATGAGCCAGGCAACACGGGCGTCCAGGGAGACGGTGGGGCTGGCACGGTAGGAATCCGCCACACCGTCTCCGTTGGTATCCGGGTAGAAGGGGCGCTCGCCGGTGAGCGCGCCGCGCACGTGGGCCTCCAGGCCCCACGCGCGGTGGCGCCACGTGGCCTGCGCGGTGAGCCGGTGCCGCGCCTGGCCCTCCAGCGCGCGGTCCAGCTCCTGGTCGGTGCCGTCGGTGAGCGTGTAGCCCAGCTCCACCTGCACGCGGCCGGGCAGCGACTGGCGCACACCCAATTCGCCGCCGCGCACGCGGGCCCGGGCGATGTTGACGTACGAGTAGCGCAGGAAGTCGCCCTCGGACAGGAGCGACGCGGCGATCATGTCGCGCAGCGCGTGCTGGAACGCGCCCGCCCACAGCACGGTGTCGCCCGTGGGCCGCGCCTCCACGTTGACGCTGAAGCTGCGCGAGCGCTCGGGCTTCAGGTCCGGGTTGCCGCGCACGGTGTAGCCGACGGACGGGTTCTCGAAGTCGATGAGCAGGTCCTGGAAGCTCGGCGCGCGGTAGCCCCAGCCGTAGCTGCCGCGCACGGTGAGCCACGACAGCGGGTCCACCTTCAGCGCCACGCGCGGCGTGGCCGCGAGCCCGAACCGCGAGTCCACGTCCAGCCGCCCGCCCGGCACCAGCACCAGCCCGGGCGCTTGCGCCAGCGTCCAGCTGTCCTGCGCGTACACGGAGCCGCGCCCGCGCCGGCCGCTTCCACCGTCCAGCCGGTCCGAGCGCAGCCACTCGCCCAGGTACTCGGTGCCCGCCACCAGCGCGTGTCCGGCGCCAGGCCGCGCGTCCACCTGAGCGCCCACGCGGGCCTGCTGGTCGCGCGTGTCCTCCACGGTGTCCAGCGCGGAGGCGTTGCGCTGGTCGCGCAGGTAGCGCCGGTCGAAGTGCCCGTAGGAGACGTCCGCGCGCAGCGTCGTCGTCTCACCCAGGCGCCAGGACGGGGACAGGCGCGAGGCGAAGCTGTTGTCGCGGCTGGCGCGGTCGAACACCGCGCCCGCGCCGCCCAGGTCCACGCCGCGCTGGATGCGGTGGGAGTAGGACGCGGTGCCCTCCAGCGACATCGCGCCCGCGCCATGCCAGTCACCGCGCGCGGACAGGTCGTAGCCGTTCAGGGTGCTGCCCGTGGTGCCGAGGTCCGAGGCGTCCAGGTCGTAGGCGGAGCGCCGCTGGAGTCCAGCGCTCATGCGCAGGCCCCAGGCGTCGCCGCGCGTCTCTCCGGTGGCGTCCAGGTCCAGCCGGTGGAGCGTGCCGTAGGCGGCGCGCAGGTCCGCGCCCAGGGTGCGCTGCGCTCGGCGGGTGATGAAGTTCACCACGCCCGCCACCGCGTCGCTGCCGTAGAGCACGGACGAGGGGCCCTTCACGATCTCCACCTGTTCGATGTCCTCCAGCGACAGGCGCGACAGGTCGATGTTGCCGTCCACCTTGCCGGTGACGCGCTCGCCGTCCACGAGCACCAGCACGTACTCCGGCGCCAGCCCCTGCACCGACAGCCCGGCGCCCGCGAAGCCCTGCTGCACCACGAGGCCGGGACGGGTGGAGAGCAGCTCCGAGGCGTCACGCGCGCCGCTGGCGATGATCTCCGCGCGGGTGATGACCTCCGTGGCCACCGGCGTCTCGCGCAGCCGCTCCTGCGTGCGCGAGCCCGTCACCACCGTCTGGAGCGCGGGGGATTCCTCGGCGGGAAGCGTGGCATCCACCGCCGGCGCAGGCTTCGCGGGGGCGGCCTCCGTCACGGGCCGTGCTTCCACAGGCGGCGCGGACGCAGCCTGCTCCACGCCTCCGTCCACGGACGGCACGTCCTCCGCCCGGGCCAGGCCGGACAGGGCACTCCACAGCAGCGCGCACAGCCACCAACGCCCGGACATCCCAGGTCCTCCCGGCACGAAAGCCGGGGGGCTTCCGCTCACGGGAAGCCTGTCGGGCGCTGGGCTCGGGGGCCTCGGGCCTCAGGAAACACACTGCCTCGGGCCCCTGCCGGGACCCGCTCCCTCAATGCGCTTCAGCCACGCTCACCCCGGGGCGCACCGCCCCGCCGTGGCTCCGCCGCCGACGCGGACTCCAGCGGCACCACCTGCGTCCGGTGACACCGGCGGCACTTCAGCTCCACCCCGCCCGGCACCAGTCGCGCCAGCAGGCTGCCGCACATGCAGCGCAGCTCCCCGGCACTTCCCTGTGGTCCGCATCCCTCGTGCATCGCGGCTCCCTGCGTTCGATGGGGCCGGACGATATTGATACTGAATATCAAAGTCAAAAGACTTCCGGCGAACACCCCGGAGGGAGTGTCCAGGGGAGGACCGTCTACTTCGTGCCCGTCTTCGCTTCGGGGCGCGAGGGCCGGCGCGGCCTTCGGCACGGGGAGCAGCGGCACGCGGCCTTCCGGATAGAGCGCGGTGAGCCGGTCGCCGCGAAGCTCCAGCGCGGCCAGGTGGCGGCCGTAGTGGGTGCTGAGGCCCGTGTCGATGACGATGACGCGGCCCCCGAAGCGGACGGAGAGCCGGCCATCCTGCGACGGCGTGTGACCCATCACCATGCGGCGAGCGCCGAAGCGCTCCAGCACCTGCGTGAGGCCCGCGTCCCACTTCGCCTCGTCGTCGAGGGCGTAGCCGCGAAACCACACCGGGCCCTGCGGATCCACGGCCCCGCCCGGCGGCTGCCCTGGCGTCAGGTCCTGCCACACCCAGCGGTTCACCTCTTCGAGCGTGGTGCCCGGGACGGTGGGCGCCAGGCCGCCGTGGAGGAAGAGCGTGTCGTTGATGCGGATGACGGCGGGGTGCGTGCGCAGCCACTTCCCGTAGCGCCCGTCCGCGGCGTAAGCGGCGGCGTGGCCGTGCAGCCCCTTCGGCTCGCCCGGACCGTCGGCGGTGGGGGATTGATCCGCGAAGGAGGCGAACTCGCCGGGCGTGACGTAGCGCAGGTCCCCGCGCATGTTCATCAGCTCGTGGTTGCCCAGGAGCGGGTGCACGCGGCCGCCTGCCTTGCGCGCCTCGGTCTCCAGGCGCATGAGCAATTCGAAGGCGTCGCGGGTGTGGTCGCCCCGGTCCGGCAGGTCACCGGTCTGCACCAGGTGCGCCTTGCCGCCAATCCAGCGGTCCTTCGCGTCGATGAGGCCCGCCAGCCGGAGCACTTCCTTCAGCGCGTCCACGTCGCCGTGCACGTCCGCGACGGCGACGATGCGCTCCACGCCCTGGAAGACGAAGCGCTCCTCCGTCTTCGGGGCGGCGGCACCCGCGAGCGCGGGCAGGAGCAGCAGGGACAGGAGAACGGGACGCACGTGACTTCCTTCCTTCGATTCGAAGAAGGAGGAAGCCTAGCGCACGTCCCGTCCGGCCTACGCCCTGGCGGCGGCGTAGATGTCCAGCAGCGTGATGCCCGCGACGGCGCCGGTCGCGGCGATGAGGCGGCCCTTGCGCACGCCCGGCTCCTTCAGGCCCTTGCCCATCGTCGCCAGGTCCAGCGCGTCACCGGCCACGCGCGCCCACAGCCACGGGCGCTTCTTCGCGGGGCCCAAGAGGGCCACGCCCGCGGCCAGTTCCCGGGCGCCGTAGCCGCGCACCAGCTTGTCCCCGCGCGAGATGCCGAAGAACCGGAGCAGGTTCCACGCTCCCAGCAACTCCGTGATGCCCAGGCCCACGCTGAACCAGCCCAACGCGCGCGGCAGCTTGCTTCTTGCCTTCGCCATGCACCGCCTCCTTGAAGCAGAAAGGTCCGGGGGAAAGCTGGAGGTGCCGCAAGCGCGCGCCAAGGCCCTTGGCGGCCTGGAAACGGATGCATCCTGGAAGGCAGGCGGGCGACGGAGCCCCTGCCCTACCGGGGGTTGCCCAGGAAGCGGGCCGGGATGGCGCGCAGGAACTGCGGATCCCTCCAGTCCCAGACGCGCTCCGGCGCGCTGTCCACGTCCACCGGAACGGAGTTCCAGTTGTGCACGTCGTAGGAGGTGGAGGCGCGCCAGTGGAAGAAGAGGCTGAACGCGGCCGTCACCGCGAGCACACCCGAAAGGACGCGATGCTCGCGGGGTGCGTCCAGCGCGAGCTGCACGGGGAACGTGAGGAAGAAGACGAGGTACGGCAGCACGTCGGTGAAGAAGCGCGGCCCCACGGAGTGCCCCGCCCACCAGATGGGGAACGCGGAGATGGCCACCCAATGCAGGAGCACGATGACGGCGAAGGCCTTCTCATGAGGCTCCAGCTCCCGGCGGCGCCACCGCTGGACGAACGCCCCCCCGGCGAGCACCAGGAACGGCGAAGAGAGGAGCAGCCCCCGCGACGGGCTCACCAGGTTCGCGGCCAGCGCCAGGAAGAAGCGCGAGCCCGCGACGTCCAGCGGGTGCACGTAGTACGGCGACAGGAGCGAGCCGTAGAGGTGCAGGTTGTAGCCGCAGAACGGCGCCGCCACGAGCGCCGCGCCCGCGAAGTACGCGGGCAACAACCGGCGGAAGCGCAGGAGGTAGTACGCGGTGACGACCACCACGGTGAGGGAGTGCGTGGGCCGGCACACGTACGCGAGCGCGACCGCCAGCCCCGCGACGAACGCGGTGCGCGAGGTCTGCGTGGGCCGAGCCAGCATCCACACGACGCAGGCGATGGCCAGCAGTCCGGGGCCGTGCTGCCAGAGGACGCGGCTGGCGGTGGAGTACGCCGTCGTCCCCAGCCCGAAGAGCAGGACGGTGACGAGCGCGGCGCGGGCGGACACGCGCCTTCGCAGCGCGACGAGCAGCACGCCCGCGGCGGCGCAAACGTAGAACGAAGCGATGAGCTGTTCGGTGCGGTGGAAGGCGCCCAGGTCCACCTTGCCGGTGCTCCGGAACAACTCCAGCCACTCCAGCGCCCGCGCACCGGGAGCGCCCAGGTGCGCGAGCAGCGGCCGGCCCAGCGAGAACAGCGCCTCCGCGCCCGCCAGGAACGGGAGCGCGGACACCATCACGCCGGGCGGGTACTCGTAGTAGATGTGGCCGCCGTAGACGCCGCGCGCGTACGCGGTCGCCTGCGTGAACGACGGCGCGTACTCGTCCAGGTCCGCGTTGCCCTCGTGGAGGATGCTGGCCGCGGACGGGATGGACCACAGCGAGTCCGTCTGCATCTGCACCTGGCTCGCGGTGTAGACGCAGAACAGCCCCAGGCACAGCAGCCAGGGCGCGAGCGATGAGGCCGCGAAGTCGCGACGGGACGAAGGAGACGCTGGAAGCACGGCGCCGCTTCTAGCGAATCTTCCAGCCTAATGCAGGGCGCCCAGGCGCTGTTGTAGCCGCCTCGCCACGCGGGGGAGGTCGTCGGGGGCCTTCACCGGCTCGAAGCGGCTGTTCAGGGGGTCCATGCGGCCCACCTCCACGAACGCCACCGACAAGAGCGGCTTGCCATCCGGCCCGGTCAGGCTGCTGGCCTCCGCCGTCACCTGCTCGAACTGGAGCACCGGCTGCCCGTCCACCTTCTTGGGCACCACCCGGTAGGGGATGGGGAGCTCCTGGCCCAGCATCGCCTCCAGCGAGAAGGTGATGTTGTTCGTGGAGATGAAGGGGTGCGCCGCCAGGTCCACCTTCTCCACCAACTGCAGCCGTCCCCCCAGGCGCACCGGCGCGGCGCCCGCGTCCAGCGCTCCGCTGGGGTTGGCCCGGGGCGTGACCTCCACCGTCATGTCGCAACCCAGTATCAGGTGCATCCCGATGACGGCCGGGTCCAGCGAGGCGGCCAGGTTGTCCACGTTGGAGAAGTACACGTACCGCACGCCGCGCTGCTGGAGCTGGTGGCCCACGCCGCTCTCGCGCAGGGCCCGGAAGACGTCGCCGTGACCGGAGGGCGCGAAGGACAGCCGGGCGTCCGACTCGCGGAACAGGCTGCCGTCCGGGGTCAGCCTCGGGAGCATCCCCTGGCGGAAGAGCAGCACGTCGTCCCCCCATCCGCCCGAGGTCAGGTGGGCGGCGATGGCGTCATGGGTGAGGAAGGACGTCATCACCGCCACGGGCACCGGCCGTCCCAGCCGCTGGCCCCACCGCCGCGCCTCCTCCAGCTTGAAGTCCAGGAAGGTGCGCCCCGCCATGACGGGGACGAGCCCCTTCACGCTGCCGCCGAAGCGCGTCCCGGCGCCCCCCGCGACCACGAGCGCCGCCACCTGTCCCTGGCGGAAGGCCTCCTCGCCCCGGGCCCGGCACGCGTCGTGTTCCGGCGTGCCCTCGGCCGGCAGCGCCCGGATGTCACCCGCGCGCAGCGGGCGGATCACGCCCTCGATTGGCCGTGACTCGCTCAGTTCGCCCCGCTGGTAGCGGGCAAGCAGCATCCGGAAGCGGTCCGCGTCGAAGCCGTCGTGCTGGAGCCGTGGGTCGTCCAGCTCTTCATCCTGGGTCTGGGTATTCACACCCGCGAAGCTGGGGAGCCCGGAGACTGCGGACATCGTTCCCGGGGGCGGGGGGACCGACGAAGCGCTCCGCTCCCGTGGCCCGCCTCACGGCCAGGCGGCGGCCCTGCCCGCGTCAACGCGGTGCCTGCCCTTTCGCGGGGCTAGCGCACCAGCAGGTCCGGCCGCTCCAGGCCTTCCACCCGCACCGTGGGCCAGCGCGGATCCACGGTGAGCAGCTCCAGGCCCGCCGGGGACACCACGGCGGTGTCCTCAATCTTCGCCCCGGGCAGCGAGGGGTTCCAGGCCACCGCGTTGTGGGGCTCCAGCGCCACGCCCGTGTCGGGGAGCGCCACCACGTCGCGGGAGAGGTAGCCGCACGAGCCGCCCTGGTGGTGCAGGGCCTGCGCGCCGGGGTGGCCCGCGTCCGCGTACGCGCGCACGAGCGCCGCGTAGACCTGGCCGAGCGTGGCGCCCGGGCGGCTCGCGGCGAACGCGGCGGCCTCCACGCGGGCCACGTCGGCGGCGAGCCGGCGCTCCTCCCGCGAGGGCTGCCGGAAGTAGACGAAGCGGGTGAGGTTGGCGCAGAGGCCGCGCCGCCGGCCGCAGAACACGAGCATCGCC
The DNA here is from genome assembly GCF_003611585.1 of Corallococcus exercitus. Lineage (GTDB taxonomy): Bacteria > Myxococcota > Myxococcia > Myxococcales > Myxococcaceae > Corallococcus > Corallococcus exercitus. Next base: position 29,251 of record NZ_RAVW01000028.1, read on the forward strand.
CGGTCCCCCAGCGTGTCCCGCGAGGCCGTGGGATGGCGGTACACCGGCAGCCGGCGCGCGTCGCCCACGAGCGTGAGCATGGGATGGATGCCCCGCGCCCAGAGGGCCTGTGCGCCCGCCCCGGCCAGCTCGAAGCCCGTCCACTCCGGACGCGCGGCGAGCAGCACGTCCGTCATCGCCGCCGCCGCGTCCCTGCCGAGCGCGCGGTAGCGCTCCAGCTCCTCCGGGCCGAGCGACGAGCGGGCCCGCGTGAGGTCCACGGGCAGGGGGAACTCGCCCGCGACGGGCCGGTCCGAGCCGACGGGGCCCACGCCGGTGCGGGCCTTCACGAAGGCCTCGCGCGGGCGGCTGTCCGTCCACGGGTGCGCCTCCACCGGCAGCCCGCCAGGCAGCTCCTCGCGTGCCAGCCGCTCCGCCTCGATGTTGTCCGTGAGCACCCAGGCGCCCTCGTCGGTGACGAGCACCTCCGCGACCCCGGTCTCCGCGCTGAGGATGACCGTGCTGGAGCCACCGCACGTCATCCACGCGAACCAGTCCACGCCGCGAAAGCGGATGGCGCCCAGGCCCTGCGTCCGCATGTTGGCGCGCACGCGGGCGAGCTTCGTGGTCAGTTCGGTCATGGGGGCCTCGGAGGGGGACGCTGCCGCAAAGCTGGCGACGCGCTCCCCTCCTCGCAAGTCGGGGCCCGGACGGCCCTCCCCATGGAATAGGCACCCACGGCGGGATCAGCGCATGCCGATATGCTCCTGAGCCGAGGGACCGAAGCACCCACCTTTGCCGCGGGGATGTGGCCATGCGTTTCCGGACATGCAGCGCCCTCCTGCTCCTGATTGTCTTTTCCGCCTGCGCCGCGTCGACACCGTCTCCCGGCGCACGCGGGGCGCGGAGCCAGCGGCTCGCCAACCTCCAGCGGGCGGCGAAGTTGCCCTGGACTGACGGTGGACGGTGCGTTGTCCACGAAGCGTCCAGGCCTTGGCCCGTGCTGATGGAGCGGTGCTATCCGGCCCTCGACCACGACCGGCTTGAGTTCCACGACACGACCGGCAGATGCGCGGTCGCCTCCGCTGACGCCGCCGCCGTGGGAATCGGGTTCTGCGTGCTGGCGGCTCCTGAAATCGCCGTGGGAGCCGTGATCGTCCTTGGCGTGGTGGTGGTCGCCGTCGCCATCAAGGAAGCGCTGGATGCGTATGAACTCCGCCACGCCTATCCCGAGGAGGCAGGGACCTCACGAGGAGCGAAGGTGTCATCCCGGGAAGCGGAAGCGCAACGCGAGCCCAGGCCGAGGCCAGAGCCAGCGGGGCAGGACTGGCAGCCCCCGGTACCGCCCGTGCCCGTGGACCGGACGGGCCACGCCAGTTGCGAGCCTGTTCCAGTGCCCCACGCGGGCGAGGACGACGCGCATAACGAGTGCGCCGACAGGGTCCCGCCCAACCGTTATCCTGGAATGGACGTGCTCGTGGGCGGTGTCCGCTTCGATGCGCTGCAAGTCGGCGTGCGCGTACTGTGGGAGATCAAGACCCATCAATTCGACACGTACAGTGACTTTCTCCGACGGCAGGTGATCGGCGATCAGGTGGTTGAGCTGCGAGAAGAAAAAGGCATTGCGGAGGCTTGTGGATATGGCTTCGTCGTTGGCGTAAGCAGCGACGCGCACAAAACGGCGCTAGAGCGTGCGGATCCCGACCTGAAAATCGTTGTCACGGGGTGCAAGCGATGACCACCCAAAGCACCCTCGACATCATCGTCTACGCGCCTGCTCTCGTCGGTAGAGACGGTCGCACACTCGCTGTCGTCCACGGGATGGAACGTGCGCTCGCCGGAGTGCGCCTGGCGTGGAGAGTTGCCGACGACGGGCGCCTCATTGCTTTGCCGCAGCGCGACGCGTGGCTCACGGAAGGGACGAAAGACGGGAGATTCCCTCTGGTGTGCAACGGTGATGAGAGCTACCCCATTACGATTTATGGGTTGCAGATTCCCGCGCGCCAGGCGCCAGGCGGGCAGCCGTTGTTCGATGTCCACGCAGAGCTGCCACTAGACGCGGCGGTGATCACGGCAGCCGCAGATGTGCTTGGAAGCGTGGCAGAGAGTGCCCGCGCGTTCTGGGGGCATGCGACGCCAGCTAGCGCGGGTGTCGAGATCGCACGGCAAACACGCGATCCGGTCCACAAGCCAGGGGTTCCGCCCCGAGGGCTGCCAGCGCTCAAGCTGCCAGCGAAGAGCCGCTCCCCTGAGATTCCGCATCGCCTCGGGTGGCTGAACTACTGGTCCGCCGCCGCAGCGCAGGCCATCGGGTTCCCAGAGCCGACCCGCGACGCCGAGTTGCTCACGCGGGCGCGGCGCACGGCATCGGGTGGATGGATCGTGCAGCTCACCGACGCGCCGCTCGACCTGGACATCCCCGCCCACCTTGACGCGCTCATGCGGACCTATGAGCGGTTCCCGAAGATCGGCGGACGCGCAGCGCCCTGACCTCGATCACGGGGCTTGAGAGGTAGCTCCGCGCTGGTCGCTGTCCGCTACCGCGGCGTCCTGGGTCGGTGACGTCCCCGAGGCGCGCTCCCACGCCGAGCATGCGCCCAGCGCGAACCCCACGGCGAGCGCGGACACGCCTGCGGCGATGAGCAGGTATCGCGAAGGTCGATGGCGTCCGGTGGTCATGCGTCCTTCTCCACGGAGAGAGGGTTCGGCGCCGCGGCGAAAGGAAGCGGCGCGGGGGATTGCTGGCGGTTGCGCCAGTAGGGCGCTCCGGACCAGCGGCGCTCCAGGCGGTAGTAGCCCTCGCGGATGCGCAGGTGCTCCTGGAACTGATGGCGCACCCGCACCTCGTGCAGGCGCAGCGCGGCGGTGTCCCCTTGCAGGGAGCGGCTCACCGCGTCCGCGGACTGGTGCGCGGAGCGCAGGGCCTGGGACGTGCCCTGCGAGGACAGCGGGTCGAACGTGCACGCGGCGTCCCCCACCGCGAGCCAGTCCTCGCCATGCAGCCGGTCCAGGCAGGCGACGTTCGCGGACACCGCGCGCAGGGATGCGCCGCTGAAGTCACACGCCTCCAGGCGTTGGCGCGTCTCGGGCGCGTGCGCCATCCGCGCCCGCCACGCCTCCGGATCCTTCGGCGTGAGGCCGTGGAGCGAGTCCCGGTCGCCCATGAGCCCGAAGACCACCTGGTCGCCGGGCATCCGCGCGGAGTACCACCAGCCGTCCTCGCACGCCTCCACCAGCGAGAGCGCGTCCACGCCGCGGCCAGGCTGGAGCGGCAACGTGCCGCACACGCCGTGGGTCCGGTCCATCGTGTGGCGGCGGGCGCCTCGCGACGTGGCGAACACCGCGCTCCGGCCCGTGGCGTCCACCACGAAGCGCGCGTCCACGAAGGCGCGAGGCGCATCGCCCTCCACCGGGAGGAAGAGCCGGTAGCCTCCGCCCTCCAGGGGCTGCCATCCGGTGACCGCCGTGCCGGTGCGGACGTCCGCGCCCTGGCGCAGGGCCTCGTCCGCCAGCATCCCGTCGAACCGCGCGCGGTCCAGGTGCCAGCCCGTGCCCCACGGCGAGCGCAGGTGGTCGTTGTACGCCAGCGACGAAGTCCCCCAACGCGAACAGGAGCCCATGGAGCGCAGGTGGCCCTGGCGCGCGAAGGCGTCCCAGACGCCCAGCTGGGCGAGCAGCCGGCGGCTGTCCGGGGGCAGCGTCTCGCCCAGGTGGAAGCGTTCGGACGTGGAGCGCTCGAACAGGGCGACGCGCAGGTCCGTGCTCCGGCGCAGCGCCAACGCGAGCCCCGCTCCCGCCGGGCCGCCCCCCAACACGGCGACGTCATACCGGGTGCCGTCCATGCTCAACCCGCTGGATCCAGAAGCTTCACCTCGAGCCGCTCGGGCGACGGGGCTGTTGACGGTGTCCGGAAGGGCGGGGGCATGGGCGTGGCCCGGACGCAGTGCACCCGTCGTACCAGCCCTCCCCGCCGCGATGACAAAGGCGTGTCTGGGCTTGGGAACAGGGGCAGCGGGCGCCCGGGCCGCGGGACGCGTCAGGGGTTGGCCGCTGACGTGTCAGCGCGGGCGATGACGCGTCAACACGCCTGACCCCGGCGGGGGAATCAGCGAGGATGGCCGCATGAAAATCTGGGTCGATGCCGATGCGTGTCCCGGGCCCGTGCGGGACATCCTCTTGCGCGCCGTGCAGCGCGTGAAGGTCCCCATCGTCTTCGTGGCGAACAAGCCCCTGTCACTGCCGCGGCTGGCGTACGTGTCCACGGTGCAGGTGGGCGCGGGGCTGGACGTGGCGGACCGGCACATCGCCACCTCCGCGCAGAAGGGCGACCTGGCCGTCACGCAGGACATCCCGCTGGCCGCGCTGCTCGTCCCCAAGGGCGTCGTCGTGATGGATCCGCGCGGAGAACTCTTCACGCCGGAGAACATCGACGAGCGGCTGTCGGTGCGGAACTTCATGCAGGAGCTGCGCGACAGCGGCGTCACCACCGGCGGTCCCAGCGGCTTCTCGCAGCAGGACCGCCAGCAGTTCGCCGCCACGCTGGACCGGGAGCTGACCCGGCTGGTGAAGCAGCAGGGCTGAGCCGCGCTAATGGCCGGCGCCGCCGCTGCCCTCCGCCGGGGGCGTGCCTGTCGAAGGCGCCACGGGGCTCGTGCCGATGCCCTTGTTCTTGTTCCAGGCCTCCGGCGTGATGTCAAAGCGCGCGCCCTGGTTCTGGGAGGGGACCGCCTCCGGAGCCAGGTTGTCCACGTCGCGCATGTCGATGCTGCCCGAGCCGCCCGTCCCCACCTCGTCGAGGTCGACGCACTTGAAGTCCTCCGGCTTCGAGGACGGTTGGATGCCCGTGCCTCCGGAGGCCTCGGCGGAGGCCTGGGCTTCGGCGCCCACCTGCCCGTAGAAGTTCAGGTCATGCGTGCGCTGCATCTCCTGCGTGCGCGGCGACTCCTCCGAGTCCCAGGACATCTCATCGCTGGCGAACGCCTCGGACGGGGGGTCCTGCTGAACCGCGGCCGTCTGCGTGGCGCAGCCCCCGAGGAGGAGCGCGGTCAGCGAGGCCATGAGCGGAAGCTTCATCGGGTGTCCTCCAGAAGTGTCGTCCGCCACTCAAGGTGGAGGCACTTACGTCGGGGGCAAGCGATGGGGGACCCGTCGGGCAAGCGGCCCCGTTCCAGGCCGGGGCCTCTTCAATGGTTCGCGGAGGCACCACCCTCGTGCAGGCAGGCCAGCGCCGCCACGGTGAGCGACTCGCACCCCGTGCGCAGCGAACCCGCGCGGTCCGGCGCGTAGAAGCCCGAGTGCGGCCCCGGCAGGTGCGCCACCTTCTCCTGGGGCGTCGTGCCCGGCGCCTGCTCCCAGGCCTTCGGCGATGTGATGCCCATGAACCAATACGCGGTGGGCACCGGGTGCTCCGGCCCCTGGGCGAAGAAGGGGAAGTCCTCGCTCGCGGTGACGAGCACGCCCGGCACCAGCGCGTCGCGCCCGAACCACTCCGCGTGCGCGTCCCGGACGCGGCGCAGGAGCGCCGGGTCGTTGCGGTTCACCGGTGTGCGTCCCAGCACCTCCACCTGGGGAGGCTTCGGCGCGCCCGACGCCGCGGCCTCGCCCTTCGCGATGCGCTCGATGCCGGCCAGCACGCGGGCCAGCACCGCGTCGTCCTCCGTGCGCACCGTCAGCTCCAGCACGGCTTCGTCCGGAATCACGTTGGCGCGCGTGCCCGCCTGGAAGCGGCCCACCGTCACCACCGCGGCCTCCAGCGGCGACAGCGCGCGCGACACGATGGTCTGCAGGCGCATCACCACGCTGGCCCCCAGCACCACCGGGTCCACGGACAGCTCCGGCTGCGCCCCGTGCGCGCCCCGCCCGAACAGGCGCAGGCGCACGTGCGCGGAGCCCATCATCGCCACGCCCTCTCGGTGCATGAACGTGCCCACCGGCAGCGGCGCGGTGTGCTGGCCCAGCACGGCGTCCGGCGTGCCGAAGCGCGCGTAGAGCCCCGCGTCCAGCATCGCCTTCGCGCCCTCGAGCGTCTCCTCCGCCGGCTGCCCCACCACCATCACCGTGCCGCGCCACGCGTCGCGCGAGCGCGCCAGCACCGCCGCCGTTCCCACGAGGCACGCGGTGTGGACGTCGTGGCCGCACGCGTGCATCACCGGCTCGCCGTCGTCCGTGCGCTCGTGGCTCGCGTACGGCAGCCCCGTCTTCTCCTCCACGGGCAGCGCGTCCAGGTCCCCGCGCAGCAACACCGTGGGCCCATCCCCGTTGCGCAGGAGGCCCACCACGCCGTGGCCGCCCACGTCCCGGGTCACCTCATAGCCCTCCGCCTCCAGGCGCGACGCCACCTCGGAGGCCGTGCGCGCTTCGTGGCCGGACAGCTCCGGGTGTTCGTGCAGGTCCGCGTAGAGCGCGTCCACGTTCGTCAGCACCGCGTCCAGGTGCTGGAGGACGCGCCGGGCGCGGGCCTTGAGGCTGGAAGGGGCGGAGGTGCCCGGGACGGGCTGGGGGGCGTCGTTCATGGCGGTGTGCTCCAGGGCCCCGACGCGAGGGGGAGGCGTCGTGGGCGTGCGGGTCCGACTCAAGGTGGAAGCCGCGTGCCGGGCTTCACAAGGGAACGGGGCAGGGAGGCGGATGGGGGCCCGGTTTCGCGCGACACGTCCTGCCCTCCGGGGCGCCGTGGGCCTGCGGGGCACCGCTTGTCCGGTCGTTGTCCGCCCCTCCCCCGCGGGCCACCTTCTGGCTGCGCAGGCGACACATGAAGGGAGCGATCATGAGGCGAGGCATCGCACTGGGGCTCTGCCTGGTGGGACTGACGGGTGGCGTCGCGAGTGCCCAGGATCCCCCCGCGGATGCGCCCACGCGGATGGGACGGGTGGAGTGGAAGGGGCCCTACTTCCTGCTGGGGCTGGGCGTGGAGGGCTACACGGGCAAGCTCGCGCCCAACCTGGATCCGGGGCCGTCGTATGGCGTCGTCGTGGGCTACCGCCCCAATGACTACCTGGGCGTGGAGCTGGGCTACAGCGGCGGCACCAGCAACCTGTCCATCAGCAACGGGGCGTCCTTCGGCAACCCGGACATCGTGCGCAACGGAGGGCAGGCGGCCCTCACGCTGGGCTTCACCTCCGCGCGAATCCAGCCCTATGTGCTGGGGGGCATCGGGGTCGAGCAGTACTCGGTGCGCTCGGGGATGTTCTTCGAGTTCATCAACGATACAGGGGGCTACGCGCCCGTTGGAGCCGGCGTGCGCTTCCAGCTCAACCCGCACCTCACGACCGAGGTGCGCGGCAGCTACAGCTTCCTCTTCGGTCAGGACTTCTCGCCCACCCAGGATGTGGGCGCGGGAGAGGGCCGCTACTCGGGTCTGTTGATGATTGGAGGCAGCTACTGAGGTCCCCCGGGAACGGGGGCGGGTCCGCGGAGGTCCTGGGGTCTTGAGGTATCCTGCGTCCAGGCGCGGGTGCCTCCCCCGGCACACCCGCGCCCCCCGCTCCCATGACCGTCACCCTGATTGATCTCCTCGACGAGCGAAGCCGCCGTCATCCGGATCCGCGCCTCTACACCTTCCTGGAGGACGACGCGGAGGTGACGCTCACCCGGGCGGAGCTGGCGTCGCGGGCGCACCGCATCGCCGCGGCGCTCCAGTCGCTCGCGGCCGAAGGCGAGCGCGCGGTCCTGCTCTATCCACCCGGCGTGGACTACCTCTCCGGGTTCTTCGGCTGCGTGTGCTCGGGGTTGGTGGCGGTGCCGGCGTATCCGCCGGATCCGTCACGGCTGGAGCGCACCCTGCCCCGCCTGCGCGCGCTCATCGCGGACTCCGGCGCCACGGTGGTGCTCACCACGTCCGTCATCCTGTCGATGGCGGAGTTCCTCTTCACGGACGCGCCGGAGCTGCGCGCGCTCAAGTGGGTGGCGACGGACGCGCTGGACGCGAGCGACGCGGCGGCGTGGAAGCGGCCGGACGTGACGGCGGACACGCTGGCCTTCCTCCAGTACACGTCCGGCAGCACGGGCACGCCCCGGGGCGTGATGCTCAGCCACGGCAACCTGCTGCACAACCTCACGGCCATCCGCCGCGCCTTCCAGACGCGCGATGACAGCGTGGGCGTCATCTGGCTGCCGCCGTACCACGACATGGGGCTGATTGGCGGCGTGCTGGTGCCGCTGGCGCAGGGCTTCCACACGGCGCTGATGTCCCCGCTGTCGTTCCTCAAGCGGCCCCGCGCGTGGCTGGAGGCGCTGACCCGCTTCGGCGGCACCATCAGCGGCGGTCCCAACTTCGCGTTCGACCTGTGCGTGCGGCGCATCCCGCCCGCGGAGCGGGAGGGGCTGGACCTGAGCCGCTGGGAGGTGGCGTTCTGCGGCGCGGAGCCCATCCGTCCGGACACGCTGGCGCGCTTCACGGAGGCGTTCGGGCCGTACGGCTTCCGGCGCGAGGCGTTCTATCCCTGCTATGGCCTGGCGGAAGGGACGCTCATCGTCTCCGGCGGCGCGAAGGAGGCCGCGCCCGTCCTGCGCGACGTGGACGCGTCCTTGTTGGAGGCGGGCTGGGCACGCGCTCCGGAGGGTACGGGCCGGACGCTGGTGGGCTGCGGCGCGACGCTGCCGGATCAAGCCCTGTGCATCGTGCAGCCGGACACCGGCCGCGTGCTCCCGCCGGGCGAGGTGGGTGAGGTCTGGGTGAAGGGGCCCAGCGTGGCGCGGGGCTACTGGCGGCGCGAGGAGGAGTCCGCGCGGGTGTTCCAGGCGCGGACCGAGCAGGGAGACGGGCCCTTCCTCAGGACCGGGGACCTGGGCTTCCTGGACGCGGGGGAGCTGTACGTCACGGGGCGTGCGAAGGACCTGATCATCCTGCGTGGACGGAACCTGTACCCGCAGGACCTGGAGGTGGTGGTGGAGGAGAGCCACCCCGCGCTCAGGCCCGGGTGCGGCGTGGCCTTCGGCGTGGAGGTGGGCGGCGAGGAGCAGCTCGTGGTGGTGCAGGAGGTGGATCCGCGCAAGTGGGACGGAGACGCGGCCCCGGTGCTGGGCGCGATTCGGGGAGCGCTGGCGTCACGGCATGAGGTGAGGCCCTACGCGGTGGTGCTCATCAAGCCCGGGAGCCTGCCGAAGACGTCCAGCGGCAAGGTGCAGCGGCGGACCACGCGGGAGGCGTTCCTCGCTGGAGGGCTGCGAGAGCTGCACACGTGGCGGGCGGTTGGACTGACCGATCCGGACGCGCACGGAGCGCATCCGGAGCCTCGCGAGCAGCACGCAAGCGCGGCGACTGGACCGGATGCGCGCAAGACGACTTCGGAGCTGGAGTCGAACGACACGCGCGCACGGCGCATAACCGGGTTGACCGGCACGGACGCGCACGGCGCGCATTCCGTGCGGGCCCCCCGCGAGCAGCACACAGGGCAGGCGACCACGACGGCCGGTTCGGACGCGCAGGGTGCGCCTTCGGAGCTGGAGGCCCGCGTGCTCGCACGAGTCGCGGCGCGACTGGGTGCGCGGGTAGAGGACGTGGATGTCCGTACGCCCCTCACCCACTACGGGCTGGATTCGCTGGCGGCGGTGGAGCTTGCGCATGCGCTGGAACAGGCGCTGGGCGTGCCCGTGCCGATGGAGTCGTTGCTGCGCGGCGCGAGCGTGGCGGAGCTGGTGCGTGACGCGACGGCCGTGCGCGCGGTGCCGCGTCCGGAAGTGGTTCGCGTGCCTCGCGCGGAGTCCATGCCGCTGTCCTTCGCGCAGGAACGCCTGTGGTTCCTGGACCGGCTGGAGCCGGGCAGCGCCTTCTACAACGTCCCCGTCGTGTCGCGACTGGACGGGACGCTGGACGTCTCCGCGCTGGAGCGGAGCCTCCAATTCCTCGTGCGCCGCCATGAATCCCTGCGCACCGTGTTCGTGGAGACGCGCGGCGAGCCAGGCCAGCGCATCCTTCCGGACCTGGCGCTGCCCCTGTCCGTCGTGGACCTCACGTCCACGCCCGCCGATACGCGCGAGGCCTCGGCCCGGGAGCTGGCTCGCGAGGAGGCGCGGCGGCCCTTCGACCTCGCCCGGGGCCCGCTGCTCCGGGTGACGCTGCTGCGACTCGAAGCCTCGCGGCACTGGCTGCTGCTCACCGTGCACCACCTGGTCGCGGATGGCTGGTCCATGCGCGTCCTCGTGCGGGAGCTGTCGGAGGCCTACGCGGCCTTCTCCACCGGCCGTGCCCCTGCCCTGCCCGAGCTTCCCTTGCAGTACGCCGACCACGCGGCGTGGCAGCGCGACTGGCTGCGCGGCGAGCGGCACGAAGACCTCCTCGGCTGGTGGCGCCAGCACCTGGCCGGAGCACCTCCCGTGCTCGACCTCCCCGGCGATCGCCGCCGGCCCCGCGTGCAGTCCTACCGGGGCGCCCAGTGCGTCCATCGGCTGACGCAGGCCGCTTGGGAGCGGGTGAAGGCCTTGGCTTCGCGCGAAGGCACCACGCCCTTCGTCGCGCTGCTCGCGGGCTTCCAGGTGCTGCTGCACCGCTACACCGGCCAGGAGGACCTGGTCGTGGGCGTGGACACCGCGCACCGCTCGCGGCCGGAGACGGCCGGCATCGTGGGCCTGTTCGTCAACCAGCTCCCGCTGCGCGGCGACCTCTCCGGTGAGCCGTCCTTCCGGGAGCTGCTGCGCCGCGACCACCGCGCGGCGCTGGAGGCGTGGGCGCACCAGGACCTGCCCTTCGACGCGATGGTGCGGGGCCTCAACCCGGAGCGCAGCCTCGCGCACGCGCCCCTCTTCCAGGTGAAGCTGGTCCTCCAGGACGCCGCGTCCGGACCGGTGCGCCTGCCCGGCCTCACGCTGACGAGCACGCTCGGCGACACGGGCGCCACCAAGCTCGACCTCACGCTCTCCGTCACCGACTCCGGTGAAGGCCTGGAGCTGCTGTGCGAGTACGCCACCGACCTCTTCGACGCGGACACCATCGCGCGGATGCTCGGGCACCTGGAGGCGCTGCTGGACGGCGCGGCGGCGAATCCGGAGCGGTCCATCTCCGCGCTGCCCCTGTGGACGCCGGAGGCCCGGGGTCAGGTGCTGGAGGCATGGCGTCCCACCGGGCCCGCCGTGGCGCCGGACCTCGCGCACCGTCTCTTCGAAGCGCAGGCCCACGCCACGCCGGAGGCCATCGCCGTCGCGCTCGGCACCACGACGGTGACGTACGCGCGGTTGGAGGCGCGCGCGAACCAGCTCGCAAGGCACCTCGTCGCATCGGGAGTGCGTCCTGAAGCGGTGGTGGGCGTGCACCTGGAGCGCACGCCGGACTTCGTGGTGGCGCTGCTCGGTGTGCTCAAGGCGGGCGGCGCGTTCCTGCCGCTGGATCCGGCCCAGCCTCCCGCGCGGCTCGAAGCAATGCTGCGCGAGGCCCGGGCGTCCGTCCTGCTGAGCGACGAGTCACTGGCGGACCGGCTGGCGTCGCAGGGCGAGCTTCTGGTCCTCCTGGACGCGGACCGCGCGGCGCTGGAGGCACGGCCGGAGCTGCCGCTGTCCCCCGCGCCGGCCGTGACGCCCGCGAACCTCGCCTACGTCATCTTCACCTCCGGCTCCACCGGCACGCCCAAGGGAGCGCTGCTGGCGCACCACGGTCTGTGCAACACGGCGCTCGCCACGCGCGACGCGCTGGGCCTGCTTCCCGGAAGCCGCCTGTTGCAGCTGGCGTCCATCGGCTTCGATGCGTCGGTGAGCGAGGTCTTCTCCACGCTCCTGTCCGGCGCGACGCTGGTGCTCGCGCCCGCGGAGTCCCTGTTGCCGGGGCCGCCGTTGCAGTCGGTCCTCGCCTCCGAGCGCATCACCGCCCTCACCGCCACGCCCACGTCGCTGGCGCCGTTGGAGCCGTCCGCGCTGCCCCTCCTGGAGGCCGTGGCCTCCGTGGGCGAGGCGTGCACGCCGGAGCTCGCGGCGCGTTGGAAGCCGGGCCGACGATTCCTCAACGCCTACGGCCCCACCGAGGCCACCGTCTGCGCCACCATCGACCTGGACGTGACGCCCGCGCGTCCGTCCATCGGCCGCGCCATCCCGGGCGCGCGAGTGGCGGTGCTCGACGCTCGCGGGGAACCCGTGCCCGTGGGCGTCCCCGGTGAGCTGTACGTGGGTGGCCCCGGCGTGGCGCGCGGCTACCTGGAGCGGCCCGCGCTCACCGCCGAGCGCTTCGTGCCGGATCCGTTCTCCGCCGAGCCCGGCGCCCGCCAGTACCGCACGGGCGACCGCGTGCGCACGCTGTCCGACGGACGCCTGGAATACCTGGGCCGCCGCGACGCGCAGGTGAAGGTGAACGGCATCCGCATCGAGCTGGGCGAGGTGGAAGCCACGCTCGCGCAGGTCCCCGGCGTGCGGCAGGCGGTGGTGCTCCCGCGCGAGCACGCCGGTGAGACGCGGCTGACGGCATGGCTCGTCGCGGACGAGTCCCTGGACGTCACCGCCGTGCGGCGCTTCCTCAAGGAGCGGTTGCCGGACGCCTTCGTGCCGTCCGCCTACGTGCGGCTGGACGCGCTGCCGCTCACCCCGGGCGGCAGCGCGT
>NZ_RAVW01000290.1 GCF_003611585.1 Corallococcus exercitus
GACGGGGAGTGGATCCGGGGCATTGATCCGCGCAGCATGCGGACCCCTCCTGGCGTCAGCGGTAGGGAATAAAAGCGGTTCCTGGAAAAAGGCGGCGGTCAGGCCGCCAGGAGTGAGCATGCGCAGGCTGTCATCCCCGTGGAGTGAGCTGGCATCCCATTACCCCGTGGTCGTCGTGGGGTCTGGCTATGGCGGGGGCATCTCCGCGAGTCGCCTGGCGCGCGCGGGACAGCAGGTCTGCGTGCTGGAGCGTGGCCGGGAGATGCACCCGGGTGAGATGCCGCGCACGCCCGCGCAGGCCGTGGCCGAGTTCCAGCTCCACTGCGCCCCGGGCCAGGGCGACCTGGACGTGGGCAGCCCCACGGGCCTCATCGAGGTCCACCGCAACGGCGACGTGTCCGTCATCGACGGCTGCGGCCTGGGCGGCACGTCGCTCATCAACGCCGGCGTGACGATGCGGCCCGACCCCCGCGTGTTCGAGGACCCCCGCTGGCCGGAGGCCCTGCGCGCCGACGTGCACGGCCTCCTGGAGGACGGCTTCGCGCACGCGGAGCTGATGCTGCGGCCGCTGCCGTATCCGGAGGACCATCCGCCCCTGCAGAAGCTCAAGACCTTCGGCATCTCCGCGGAGAAGCTGGGCGGACGGCTGACGCGGCCTCCGGTGGCGGTGACGTTCGAGGCGGGCGTCAACGCCGCGGGCGTGCGGCAGCCGGGGTGTTCGCTGTGCGGTGACTGCGCCACGGGCTGCAACACCGGCGCGAAGAACACCGTGCTGATGAACTACCTGCCGGATGCCCACGCGCACGGGGCCCGCATCTTCACGGAGGTGGCGGTGCGCGCGGTGGTGCCGGACGGCGCGAAGTGGCGCGTCTACTACCGCCCCCTCAACACCGGCCGCGAGCGCTTCGACGCGCCCGACGCCTGGCTCACCGCGGACCGGGTCATCCTGGCGGCGGGCACCATGGGCACGACGGAGATCCTGCTGCGCTCGCGCGAGCGAGGCCTGTCCGTGTCGTCGAAGCTGGGCCACCGCTTCAGCAGCAACGGCGACGTGCTGGCCTTCGGCTACAACCTGGACATGCCCGTCCACGGCGTGGGCCACGGCGCGCAGGACCACGAGACGCGCGACCCGGTGGGCCCCTGCATCGCGGGCGTCATCGACCAGCGCGACACCGCGCGGCTGGACGAGGGGATGATCATCGAGGAGGGCGCCATCCCCGGCGCGCTCGCGTCGCTGATGCCCGCGGCGCTCGCGGGGGCCGCGGCGCTGGTGGGCGAGGACACCGACGAGGGCATCCTGGACTGGGTCCAGGAGCGGCTGCGCCAGGCGGACAGCCTGGTGCGCGGCCCGGACCACGGCGCGGTGGAGCACACGCAGACGCTGATGGTGATGTCCCACGACGAGGGCAAGGGCGAGCTGCGGCTGGAGCACGACCGCGTGCGCCTGCACTGGCCGGACGCCGGCCGCGACCCGCAGCTCACCCGCATCGAGGAGCGCCTGCGCCGGGCCACCGCCGCGCTGGGCGGCACCTTCGTGCGCTACCCGCTCTGGTCCGAGGCCTTCGGCAAGGAGCTCCTGTGCACGCACCCGCTGGGCGGCTGTGTCATGGCCGACCGGGCGGAGGACGGCGTGGTGGACCACGAGGGGCGCGTCTTCTCCGGCGCCTCCGGCCGCGCGGTGCACGAAGGGCTGTACGTGTCCGACGGGTCGGTGGTGCCGCGCTCGCTGGGCATCAACCCGCTGCTCACCATCTCCGCCGTCGCCGAGCGCGCCTGCGCCCTGATGGCCCGGCGCCACGGGTGGACCATCGACTACTCGCCGCTGCCGGAGGCGGAGGCCCGTCCGGCCCCCGGGCCCGTGGGCGTGCGTTTCACGGAGACGATGCACGGCTTCGTGTCCGGTGACGTGAAGGCCCCGCATCTGGAGGCCGGCGACCCGGAGCGCGACGACGCCACGCCCCTGCGCTTCGTGCTCACCGTGACGGCGGAGGACCTGGACGCGACGCTGCGCGACGAGCGCCACCCCCTGAAGCTGATGGGCACGGTGACGGCGCCGGTGCTGTCGTCCCGCCCGCTGGTGGTGAAGCGCGGCGAGCTGCGCCTGATGACCCGAGAGCACGCGCGGCCGGGCGGCCAGCGGATGGAGTACCTGCTCCACCTGCTCAGCGAGGCCGGCGAGGCGTACTACCTGGAAGGCTACAAGGACCTCTACGACGACCCGGGCCTGGACCTGTGGAAGGACACCACGACGCTGTTCGTGTCCCTGCACCAGGGAGACGGGCCAGAAGCGCCGTGCATCGGCCGGGGCTTCCTGCGGCTGACGGCCGAGGAGTTCGCCCGCCAGCTCACCACCCTGCGCGTCCTCAACGCCCGGGACGGCGTGCACCGGGCGGAGGCCCTGGCCCGCTTCGGCGGCTTCTTCTTCGGCGCCCTCTGGGACACCTACGTCCGGCGCGTGGCCGCCTAGCAGTCAGGCAGCCGGCGGACAGTCCAGCAGTCCGCGATGGCGTGCCCTCGGGGGTTGCCATGGGCACCCTGTTACCCACCGGGACCGACAGGGAGGACCCCCATGGCTGAAGACCGTGATCCGCAGCGCCGTTCGGGCACACCCCAGGACGAGGAGCCTGCGGAGGAGCGGCGCGAGCTGTCCATCGAGGAGCGGCGTGCGCGGCGCAGTGCGATGCGGGCCAGTCAGACGTATGCCCGCTTCATCGACCACCTTTGTGAGCGGGGAGGCATGTCCCCGAGCGTCGCCCAGCAGGCGGCCGTCTCCGTGCTCTGCGGCCTGGAGCAGCGCATCCAGGTGGAGGAGTCACACGACCTGGAGGCGCAGCTGCCGCGCAAGCTCACGGAGCTGCTGCACCGCTGTGAACGCCACGACGCCGAGCCCCGTCCGGAGAAGTTCGGCCGCGACGAACTCCTGAAGCAGGTAGGCGAGGACCTGGCTTTGAATCCGGATGCCGTGGAGCCCGTGGTGCGCGCGGTGATGGACGCCGTCCGCCATCAGATCAGCGAGGGCGAGGCGGAGGACGTGAGCGCCCAGCTGCCAGCGGACATCCGCCACCTTTGGCTGCCGACGATGTGAAGCGGGCTGTTAAGGTCTCCGGCACACGCTTGCCGGAGACCGCGCATGGCCCTCGATGATGACTTCAGCGCCGCCCAGAGCCGGGTGAAGACGCTGTCCAAGGCCCCCTCGAACGACACGCTGCTGGAGCTGTACTCCCTCTACAAGCAGGGCACCGAAGGGGACGTTCAGGGCAAGCGCCCCGGCATGCTCGATATCAAGGGCCGCGCGAAGTACGACGCGTGGGCCGGCCGCAAGGGGCTGGCGAAGGACGCCGCGAAGCAGCAGTACGTGGCGCTCGTGGACCGGCTCCTGCGCGGGTAGACACGGCCTTCATGCCCCAATGGCTCAGGATGGCGCTGTTCCTCGTGCCGGTCACCACGCTGCTCGCGGTGGCGCACGTCTACCTGTACCGCCGCCTGGTGCGCGACGTGACGGCGAGCAGGGCGCTGCGCCGCGCGGGCAAGGGGCTCTTCGCCGGGGGGCTCGTGGGCTCCCTGGGCGCCCGGATGGTGGGGGCGATGTTCTCCTCCGAGGTGGCGTGGTGGACGGGCATCGCGCTGCTGGTGTGGATGGGGCTGGTGCTCTACCTGCTCATGTTCACCCTGGGGTTGGACGTGGTGCGGAGCGTGCTCGCCCGCGTACGCAAGGCCCCGGAGCCGCCGTCCCCCGAGCGCCGGGCCTTCCTCGCGCGAGGGATTGCCGCGGGCGCCACCGTGGCGGGCGCGACGGTGAGCAGCTTCGGCGCCTGGCGCGCGTTCCATCCGCCGGACGTGCGCGACATCCCGGTGCGGCTGCCCGGGCTGCCCAAGGCGCTGGAGGGCTTCACGCTGGTGCAGCTCACGGACATCCACATCGGCGGGGTGTTGCAGCGCCGCTTCGTGGATGAGCTGGTGGCGCGCGCCAACGCGCTCAAGCCGGACCTCATCGCGGTGACGGGCGACCTGGTGGACGGCACGGTGCCGGAGCTGGGCCGCTACGTGGAGGGCTTCGGCGCGCTCAAGGCCCGGCACGGCGCGTACTTCGTCACCGGCAACCACGACTACTACTCCGGCGTGGAGGCGTGGACGGAGTTCGTCCGGGGGCTGGGCATCACCGTGCTGCGCAACCGCACCGTGCCCATTGGTGACGCGGGCGCGTCCTTCGACCTCATCGGCGTGGACGACTGGAGCGCGAGCCGGTTCGGTGAGCCCGGTTATGACCTGGACGCGGCGCTCCAGGGGCGCAGGCCGGACCGCGCGTCGGTGCTGCTGGCGCACCAGCCCTCCAACTTCGAGGTGGTGGCGCGGCGTGGCCTGGGGCTCCAGATTTCAGGCCATACGCACGGCGGACAGATGTTCCCGGGCAACGTGGTGGGCCACCTCATCTGGGGCGACCAGAACGCGGGCCTGAGCAGGCTGGCCGAATCACATCTCTACGTCAGCCGAGGGTGCGGCTTCGTGGGTCCGCCCATGCGCGTCGCCGCGCCGCCGGAGATTGCCCGCATCATCCTGCTGCCGGGCTGAAAAAGCGGCTCACGGCTTGCGGTGGGCGCTGTCCAGGAGCAGGCCGTCCTCCTGGAGGAGGGTGGGGGCGGACCGGGGACGGCCGTACAGCAGCCCCGAGGCGATGCGCAGCGGCGCGGCCCACGCGGGCTCGTCACGCACCAGCACGTCCTCGCCGCCCATGCGGACCACCATGCCGTCGGGGGCCACCACGGAGAAGCGCAGCGGCCGGCCCAGCGCCACCTGGAGCGCGGCCATGGTCGTCTCGTCCTCCTGGGAGAAGCCGAGGGGGCCCTCGGGGTGGCTGTGGGTGATCTCCACCAGCGTGTCCCGCAGGCTCCAGATGGCTTCCCACCGTGCGCGGGAGTCCGGAAGCGCCACGGGGTCGTCGAACGAATCGCCCCACAGCACCGCGTCCTCCGGCCCGATGAGCAGGCACACCTCGCGCGTCGTCGACATGAAGTTCTTCCTCCCGAATGGCCCGTACCGACGTGGGGAACGGGCCGGGTCGGACACGCGCGTTTCAGACGTGCCGGGTGATGACCAGCGCGTCCGTTTCGATGGCTTCCTTCAGGACGGACGGCAGGCTCTCCAGCGTGACCCGGGTGTCCGCGCCCGCCAGGCACACGCCCGCGTCGCGGACGCGCAACGTCGCGGCCTCCACCACCGTGACGAAGCGCTCGCCCATGAACGTGTAGACGACCTCCAGGAGGCCGTCGCCCAGACGGCGGTGGGCCAGCAGCCGCGCGCCGGCCTTGTCGAGCGCGCGCTCCACCCACGCGCCGACGTCCGACTCCGAGCGCCGGTGCCCGTGTCGCGTGGGGCCTCGTCCGTCCCGCGTGCCCGAGGTCCGGGATGAAGCGCGCGCGGAGTCATCCCGCCGCGCCTCCCAGGTCTCGTGCTCGCGGGAAGACAGCGTCGTCTCGCGGCCCTCCGCGTCGCGCCACGCATCCCCGCGCTCCGGCCCGTCCCGCACGACCCCACGACCGCGCTGGCCCCTCTCGACGCCACGGCCGTCCTGGCCCCATGGGGGCTCCGACGTGCTGGACTCATGGCGAATTCGCGCACGGGCCTCCAGGGCGTGGAGAGCGTCCCATCGCTCGCGCTCGCGCCCTGACAACGGCCGCGCGATCTCGCGTCCCTCCGCGTCCCGCCAGACCTCGGGCGCACCGTGCTCGCGGTGCGTCCACGCACGCGTCTCCGCTTCTTCGCGCCGGGCCTCCTGCTCCGCCTGCATGCGGAGGAAGCGCGCCCGCTCCTCCGCGAGCCCGCGCAGGCAGCGCTCCGCCTCCGCGCGTCCCTCGCGCGCCACGTCGAGCACCCGCGCTCGGGCCTCCACGGGCGCGAATGGGATGCCCGTGCCGCGCGATGCCGCCTCCAGCACCGCGAAGCCGAACGCCGCGCGCAGCGACGCACTCACGCCACGCGCGTCCCCCAGCGCCCGGTCCTCCTCCAGCGCGCGGCGCGCCGTCTCCTCCGCCTCGCCCTCGAACTCCACGCCCTCGAAGAGCAGCGTCCCGTCATGCCAGCGGCGCGCCGTCACCGGCGACAGGCGCGGCGGCTCCTCCTCCGGCATCAACGCGAGCGGCTCCGCCACCGCGCCCTCGCGCACCAGCCGCGTCCCCCAGACGTGGCCCCGCACGCGAGGCAGCGCCTCCAGCCCTTCCGGAGCGGCCGGCTCGCGCGCGGTGGCCTCGCGGCCCTTCACCTCGAAACGCCACCAGCCCGGGGCGACGGGCTCGGTGACGCGCAGGCGGCGTGAAGGCGCGTCCACGGTCCCGCCGCCGAAATACGGCAGCACCGCCGACTCCACCTTCCCGAGCAGCTTCCGGTAGTCCACGCCCCTGCCTCCTTCTTCACGCCACCTTCAACAGCGGCGTGCTCATCACCCGGTCCACCCAGCCGGACTGGCTGGCCCCCGCCTCACGCGGCGCGTCCATCAGCGCCTGGAGCACGCGCGGCACCTGATACGGGTCCGCGAACTGCCCCACGCTCACCTCGCTGAAGGGCACGCCCAGCTGCTTCGCACCCGAGCGCACCGTGTTGCCGCGCGCCCCCGCCACGCTCACCAGCATCGCCATGGCCGCCACGCTGTAGCCACACGCGTGGAAGGCCCGGGCGAACTGGTCGCCTGCCTCGCCCGCCTCGTCACCCACCACCATCACCACCAGCTTCGCCTCCGCCGGGATGCGCACGCCGGAGCGGTGCAGCGCGTGGACACCGGCCGCGTGCACCGTGCCGCCGGACGCCTTCAGCCCGGACAGCATGTGCTGCACCGCCGTGCGGTTCGCCGCCTTGGGTTTGAGCACCGTGCCCATGGTGTCGAACGCCGCCACGTGCAGCTTGTCCATCGGGAAGCCCGCGAGGATGCGCGACAGCGCCTCCTTGGACTGCTCGATGGCGCCCTCCATGGACCCCGACTTGTCGATGAGGAACATCACCCGCACGTCCGTCTCCGCCGTCGCCTCCGCCACCGCCTTCTTCACCGCGTTGTCGCTCGCCTCCTCCAGCTTGCGGCGCACGTCCTCGCTCCGGACGTTCTTCGCGATGTTCAGCGAGCGCTGATCCGTCGCGTTCGCCACCGCCCGCTCCCAGCGCGCCTTCACGGAGGGCTCCTGCAAGAGGCCCAGGTCCTCCAGCGTGGGCGTCATCAGCCGCAGGTCGCGGTCCGACAACGACGGCAGCAGCGTCGCCAGGATGGCGGGCGTGAGGCCCACGTCCTTCGGCAGCCGGCCCACGACCTCCTTGTAGGAGAGCCGCTCCAGTTCAATCCACTCGCAGATCTCCGCCTCGGAGAGGCCGTCGAAGCGCTCGCGCTTCACCAGCGTGAGGCCCTGCAGGCCCACCTGCCGGTGGCCACCGTCCGCCTGCTTCTGCTTCCAGCCGAGCACCTCGAAGAAGCCCTGCGACTGGGGCTTGTAGCCCGCCTTGCGCGCCAGCTTCTTCAGCGTCTCCTTGTAGCCCGCCTTCACCAGGCCCTGGAGCATGGGCAGGTTCGCCTCGCGCGCAGCCAGCCACTTCTGCGCCACGCGCTTCCAGCGGCCCAGCGGCGGCTTGCGCGACGCCGGGTCTCCGAAGCCCGCGGCGCGGTTGAGACGGGCGATCTCCGGCGTCTCCAGCAGCTCCGCCACGCGCAGCACGGCCTTGGGCGTGAGCATCCGCGTGGAGCGGCGCACGTAGTGCAGCACCATGGCCTCGCCGATGGCGCGGTAGTCGTCGTCGTGGAAGGCGACGGCGCCCTGGCCGTCGCGCACGGGCTGGCCCGCGTGCTCCTGCACGAGCATCAACGCGCAGGTGGCCACCTTCAGGTCGCGCCAGTCCGTCTGCGTCAGCGCGTACGACGCGAAGTGCGCCATCAGCATGGGGTTGAGGCGGTGGAGCTCCAAGAGCTGGCCGTACAGCTTCACCGCGGCGGGCACGAACAGGCCCGGCGCCACCTTGCGGCCGCGCGCCTGCGCCTTCGCGTCCGCGTTGGCGGCGGCCACCCAGGTGCCGTTCACGTCCAGGCCCGGGCGGTGGTGCCACAGGTGGGCCGAGCCGCCGAGCACCACGTCGAGCAGCCGCTCGGCCGGTCCGCGCTGCGTCTCCGGAAGGGTCGTCTGGGTGGTGCGAGCGGTGGTCATGGCGGTCGTCCCCCTTTCGGGACGGAAGGCATGCCCGGAAGGGCGGCCTGGGAGCGGGGAGGGAAAAGGTGAGCGCCCGAGTGAGGAAGCCGGTTGGCTGAAACTGGAGTTCAGTGCCGGACCGCCGGCGGTCCCCCCGCCTTGTGAGCGGAGGGGTGGAGTCGAACCACGGCGTGTAGGGCCTCTTCGGCCGGGCGCTCGAAAGCGATGCCCCCCAGGACGCCCCCCTGGCCGGAATCCTGACGGCACATTTCCAGGCCTGTTTCCGGGGTCTTGCGAGCCTGGCCGGGCCTCTATGGAGAAGACCCGCCGCGTCATGCGCGGCCCGCGAAAAAAGCGTGTCAGGAAACGCGGGGGACTGGAGTCGGGGGTTCGGGTAACCAGTCGGAGGCTGTCCGCGGATGCAACGTGCTACCTTGCCGCGCCACATCCCCGTAACCCAACCTCTCGGGATGAGGACGTCCCGGGACAGCCTCCAGGGTCCTCCGGTGTACGAGCAGCTCACGGATGAGGAATTGTTCGCGGAGGTGTCCCGCCGCCGCGCCACGGGCGAGGCCGTGGGGACCCCGCTGGGGGCCTTGTGCGCGCGATGGGCGCGCCCGGCCCGCTACGTCATCAGCAGGATTCAGGGCAGCTACGGACGCGGCTCCCCGGCGGACGCCGACGAGCTGTTCCAGGACGCGGTGGGGAAGTTCCTCGACCGGGGCCTGGACCAGTTCCGGGGCGTGTCCGAGCAGATGCCGGGCAGGAGCGCGTCTCCCAAGACGTTCTTCCTGCGCATCGTCAAGCACGTCGCCATCGACTTCTACCGGCGGCACCGGGAGGAGCTGGCGCCCGCGCCGTCTTCGCCCGACGACGTGATGGAAGAGACGCCGTCCGAGGTGGCCCGGGCGGTGGAAGGCGCACGGCGTCGCGAGGAGCGCGCCGAGGCGCAGGAGCTGTACTGGGCCGCCTACGCCAGGCTCCAGCAGGAGCACCCCAAGGAGGCTTCCGCATGGGAGCTGTATCACCACGAGGACGTGGAGGATCACGAGGAATGCGCACGCCGTTTGAACATCAGCGTGGTGAACTCCTACAAGCGCGTCAGCCGCGCCCAGGCATACCTGCGTTTGTACCTGCTGGAGCTGCAGCGGGACGGACTGCCGGAGGAGCCGTCGTGACGCCCCG
The DNA here is from genome assembly GCF_003611585.1 of Corallococcus exercitus. Taxonomy (GTDB): domain Bacteria; phylum Myxococcota; class Myxococcia; order Myxococcales; family Myxococcaceae; genus Corallococcus; species Corallococcus exercitus. The sequence continues at coordinate 9,339 of NZ_RAVW01000290.1, forward strand.
CGGGGGGCTCCAGTCCTCCGCCCAGCCCGGGATGTCGCGATGAAGGGCGACGCGCTGTCCCGCTACCAGGCCCGGTACGCGCGCCTGGGCGCGGGCCCCCTCGCGGTGGGCGAGCTGTTGGAGGTGGTGGGGGATGTGCTGCGCCGCTCGGACCGGCTCGGCACCGACGGGGTGGAAGAGGCCTTGAAGGGCCTGGACCGCCCCGAAGTGGAAGCCTGGTTGCGCCAGCAGAAACCGCAGGCGCTCCAGCCGCTGCTCCTGCGTGCCGCCGAGGAGTCGATGGAGGTGGCGCTGGGCGAGGAGGGTGAGGAGGCGGAGCTGTGGCGCACGTCCGCGCTGGAAGGACTGGCCGCCCGGGACCGGGCCGCCTCCGCCGCCCGCGCGCTCGCCACCTGGGAGCTGCTGAAGGGCCCGCTGGACGGGGACGCGCTCGCCGCTCGCGAGCGGTTCCTCGGGGGGCTGGGCCACCTGGACACCGCGCTGCGCTCCCGGGCGCGCTGGTTCATCCCGCTCAACGCCGAGCGCCGCGCCGAGCGCGACCTCCTGGACCCCGTGGAGCGTCCCGGCGCGTGGTGGTTCTCCGCGCGGGCCGGTTGCGATGACCTGGTGGCGTCCTGGACGGGCCGCCCCATGAAGGATCCGGAGCACCTGAAGGACTGTGCCAGCTGCCGCGCGGACCGGGCGGACACCGCGGTGGTGGACAGCCCCCCGCGCCGTCACCTCACGGACGACGAGCTGTGGCGGCTGGACTCGGGCGAGATGGGCCGCGAGGAGCGCGAGCGCGTGGAGGCCCACACGGCCGGCTGTGGCGAGTGCGCGCAGGCCGTGCTGGCGCTGGAAGAGGGCGACGCCGCCATCGACGAGGCGCTGGAGCTGGACGAGGACGGGGCGCAGGCCCCGCGCGCGGCGCGTGACTCCCGCGCGGACGTGGCCCGGCGCCCGGGCGCGGCCCGCCTGCCGGAGCACCGCGAGGTGCTGGAGGAGCGGCGCGACTTCCGCGTGGTGCTGGTGCGCGAGCGTCAGCGGGTGCGGCTGCTGGTGCAGCCCCTGGGCACGCGCGCCGTGACGGCCGCCGTCTTCCTGTCGCCGGGGCGTCCGTCGCTCAAGCCGACGCAGGGGCCGGAGGGGCTGTCCTTCGACCTGTCCACGGCGCTGGCCACCGGCGCGCACGCGGCCCACCTCACGGTGCAGGCCGGGCAGGAGACGCTGGAGCGCGACTTCGCGTTCTGACGTCCGGCGGTGAAGGAAGGGCAGGGCCCTTCCTTCCGCCCACGCTCCGCCCTACCGGGCCTTCGTGGCGGGGCGATTGCTCCCGGCCGCGTTGTCCGGCTGGGGGGAGCGCACGGGCGTGCTCGGCACCGGCGGCGTGAAGGGGGACGGGTCGCGCCGGAAGGTGTTGGCGAGGAACGACACCACCAGCTGCGTGAGGGGCGGCCGGGTGGTGAGCGCGACGCCGCACACGTCGATGCGGTCCATCTCGTGCACGCCCTCCATCTGCCGGTAGACGTTGCAGCCCTGCTCCGCGGCGGCCTCCCGGTCGCGCAGGAGCTTGCGCTCGAAGACCCCCCAGCGCATGTGCAGCACGTCCGGGCTGAGGCGGATGTCCACGGGGCCGGTGCCCCAGGTGCCCTGGATGCGGGTGGTGGAGCCGCCCGCGTGCACCTTCACCCGCAGCGGGTAGTTGCGGTAGGTGCCGTTCACCTCGATGCCGTGCTCGAAGAGTTCGTCGCCCACGGTGCCCTGCCACTGCTGGCCCTTGCCCTTCACGAGCGGGTTCTCCGTCTGCACGGTGAGGGCGTCGAACCAGTAGTAGCCCACGCGGCCCAGCCGCTCGCCGCCGCTCCAGACAGGGGAGGTGGCGGGAATCTCCTCCAGACCCTGGGGGCCGGAGGGCAGGGGCTGCGCGTGGGCGAGCAGATCCGTCGTCTTCACCGACGCATCCACCGTCTCGAAGCGCACTCCGCCGAGCCACGCCTGGCCGGCGCCGCTCATGATGAGGCCCGCCATGATGGTGGTGGCCTCCAGCGGGACGTCCAGCACGACGTCGTAGCGCTGGCAGCCGTGGGTGCCCACGAGGGCGCGCGACTGCATGTTGTCGAAGGCGAGCGGCTGCTTGGGGTCCGCGCCCTCCACGCGCATCCACAGCCCCGCCCAGCCCTTCACGTCCTGGTGGCGCACGGCGGCGGAGAAGCGCAGGCGCTTGCCCCGGAAGTCCTGCGCGCTGAAGGCCTGCATGAAGGTGCCGAAGCTGTCCGTGGCCTGGGTGCGCGAGCGCAGGAACGCGCTGCGCGTGCCCTCACACGGGGCGTCCTCGTCCACGCCCGCTTCGTAGTGCCGGGGCGCGCTCTCCGTGACGTACCAGCCCTGCGGCAGCTTCGCGCGCGTGGCGTCCGTCGCGGCGGGCATGCCGCCGGAGGACGCGGGAGGCGTCGCGGGGGCCGCCGTGGCGGTGGGTGACGGCGCCGCGCCGGACTTCGACGCAGGCGCCACCGAGGCCGTGGACATCGGCGCCGCACCGGACTTCAGGCCGGGGCCCGGGACTTCGGTGGGCATCGGCGTCGCGCCGGGCTTCGGCGCCACGGCTTCGGGTGTCGCCGCCGAGGTGGACGCGAGCGCCGTGGTGGAGGCGCTCGCCGCGATGGAAGGTGTCTGGGCCGCCGCGAGGGGCGCGCAGAGCGCCAGCAGCAGGCCGGGGATGCGGGTTCGGAGCGTCATCTCGGAAGTCCTCACAGGGCGGCCGGCCGCGAGTTCAGCGCCACCTGGGTCAGCTCGCTGGACGCGTCGTAGCGGGGGACCTCGCCCTGTCCACCGGGGTGATACACGAGCAGCCCGCGCGCGCTCGCGGACCTGAGGCAGTGCTCCTGCGTGGCCAGGTCCGGGCACGCGACCACGATGTCCCGGGGCCCCTGCTCCACGTCCCGCGCCGCGACGGCCGGCGCTTCCACCGGACTTCAGGCCGGGGCCCGGGACTTCGGTGGGCATCGGCGTCGCGCCGGGCTTCGGCGCCACGGCTTCGGGTGTCGCCGCCGAGGTGGACGCGAGCGCCGTGGTGGAGGCGCTCGCCGCGAT
>NZ_RAVW01000291.1 GCF_003611585.1 Corallococcus exercitus
GGGCACGTACGTGGTGCACCTGGCGGCGTCGGTGCCGTTGGCGGCGGTCGCGGTGGCGTTGAAGCTGGCGGGCCAGGAGCTGGAGGCGCGCAAGGGCGTGGCGGCGGCGCTGCTGGGCACGGGGCTGGGCGTGCCGGCGTTCGCGGCCATCATGGTGGTGGTGACGGGCTTCGAGGAGTTCGTCTTCCGAGGCTTCCTCGTGCCCCGCCTGCGGGTGGTGCTGGGCGGCTGGGTGCCGGCCATCCTGGGAGCCGCGGCGCTCTTCTCCGTGGGACACTTCTACGAGGGCACGCTGGCCGTCTTCCAGACGTTCGTGATGGGCGCCTGGTTCGGCTTCGTCCTCTGGTACCGGGGACGGCTGCTGCCGCTCATCGTCGCCCACACGGCCTTCAACACCATCAGCTTCGCGCTGATGCTCTGGCTGTCACGCTCCGGCCTGCTGGAGAAGCTGCCGCCCCTGACTCAATAGGTGTACTCGAAGCCCTCGTAGTCGAAGGCCCGTTCGATGGCCTTCAAGTCCGCCTCGATGCCGCCACTGCCGTGGACGACGTCGCGCCAACGGGACGACACGCGGGCTTTCATCTCGTCGATGAGCCGGCTGGCCTCATCCCTGGACAATCGGAAGCGCGCGCATTCGCTCAAGAAGTTGCGCCGATTGGCGCGGCGATGCTGGGCGCTTCCCACCTCCATCGCCAGGTCGCGTTCCGTGCTGGCCTGTGGCGCGGGGGTCAGGTCATAGGCGGGAGACAGGCTCCAGTGGACGTCGGGCGCAATGAGCGCATGGTTCCGGGGATGGTCGTCGATGTTCGAGATGAGCGCGTTGAACACCATCCGCGAGAACAGCTCGCGCAGGTCTTCGTCCGGGTCGCGAACCCAGCGTTTCAGTTCATCCGCCAGCAGGAGGTATGACCAGCCGCTTCGCTCCCTCGGTCCCGCGCGCGGCTCCTCATCCGCACGGAGCACCGTCAGGGCGCTGACCATCCGGTGGCGCAGATAGTTCGGACCGGTCCGCTCCCGGTCGAACCGGCGGACCAGGAGCACGTCCTGTCCCGCGACCCGGATGAGCTTCCCGGAGGCTGCGCGAAGCCCACACTCCCGGGCGAGCTCCAGCATGCCGAGCTCGACCACGGCGTTGTTCCACCGGTCGCTCCGCGATGGGAACTTGGCGATCCACAAGCCGTCATCGTCCTCGACGACGTTCTTGGGACGCGCGCCGCCCATGGAGCTGCCGGGCTGCACCAGTGCGTTGACCTGGGGCGACGGCGGCAGCCCCTGCTCGACGCGGTTCGCCTCGTCGAGCAACTGCTGGAGTTGGAGCACCTTGTTGAACTGATGAACGGGAGCGGGCGGCGTGGTGCTCTCGCCGAAGGAGAGTGCGCCCGCGCGATCCTCTGGCGAGTTGAGCAGGAAGCCCACCTCGCTCAGGTCCCCACGTCCCAGCTGCCGTTCGATGACCCTGCGTCCCCAGGCATCCGGAGAAGCGTCCCGCAGCGGACCGAAGATGCCCCCCAGCCGCGCCGTCGTGAAGACGCCCTCCCTCAACGGGAGCTCGAATGGATCCAGCGCGACGGCGCGGGGGTTGGCCAGATAGCTCCTGCCGTAGACGAATTGCCCCACGCCCTCCTGCTGCACGTAGCGGCCACAGGTGACGACGTCGAGCGAGGCCGGAAGCTGGAGGTACACGTAGCAGCCAGACGGATCAGAAGTCGCCATCGAGTCCCCCCTTCGACTTGAGGGCCACCCGCGCGGGCTGGCGCGCCGCCTCCAGCGTCTTGCCCTCCTCGTCCAGCTCCGGCGAGGCCAGGTTGTCGAACTCGCGCTCGAGCCCCAGGGCCCAGAGAACGGTGAAGTAGGCGCTGAGCGCCGTGGTGGGGCTGCCTTCCTCGATTCGCCGGAGCGTGCCGAGTGCCAGCCCCGTCTTCTTCGCGAGATCCACCTGCCGGAGCCCACGCCGGATCCGGGCACGCTCGATGTTCTGCCCCAGGGTGGTGATGGCCCGGGCCACGGCGAACGGCGTCGTGTCGTAGGTCAGGTTCTGACGCGGCATGCTCAATAGATTGCCTCTTGGAGGCCCCAAGAAGCAATCTATTGGTCCTGGCTAGGCCAGCGCTCCAGGCATCAGCTCGGACGCCAGTTCCCTCACGAGCCTTCGGGCCAGGTCCGCGGAGGGGAGCCCGGAGTGGCGGGCCACTTCGTCCGGCAGGTGGCTGGTGGAGGCGTCGTGCTCCAGATCGCGCCAGGCTTCGCGGCGGGCGGACTCCACGCGCTCGCGGGCCTCTGGCGACAGTCGCTCCATGGCCCATGCGTCGATGGCCCAGGACAGCTCCGCGTGCATCAGCTCGTCCGGGGCGATGGCGCCCAGGGACTCGCGCACCTTCGCGTCCTCCGCGCTCCTGGCCTGCCAGCCCGCGAGCAGCGCTCCGAAGGTCTCTCGCACGCAGCCTTCCACCGCGTTCTCGATGGCGAGCGCCTCCAACGAACGGGCCTGGAACGGTGCCACCGTCAGCTCCGGCATCGGGGCTCCGTGACGGCGGGCCAGGGACTCCATCGCGCTTGCGTGGCGCACCTCGTCCTTCGCGGCTCTCCTCGCGGCGCGCACCAGGTGCTCCGGCGCACCGTGGCTGGCCAGTTCGTCCGCGAGCCGTTCGAAGGCCGGCACGGACGCGGCCTCCAGGTGCGCCATCCTCGCGAAGAGCGCTCCCAGCGCGGGTGTCCCCGTGGCCACCGCGCCGTCGCTGCACAACCCCTCCGGCCTCCGCCCCTCGCAGATGTACATCACATGGCAGTTCACCTCGTCGGGCTCAGGGAGCGACTCCGAGGAGCGCGAGAACGAGCAGGGAGGCCCGCCATGGTACGCCGCCCGCCGGCACAGCTCCTCGCACGCGGTGTCCGCCGTGGAGACACCCCCATCCTCCGAAGGGATGTCGGCGATGCGGAACGACTCCGGATAGAGGCCGTCCTTTTCACAGCTCCACGTCGAGGAGCACCCCAGTCCCAGGGTGGCGACGGGCGCGAGCAACCACAGACGCTTGAACACAGGGCGCAGCGTGCGACGGGACATGCGGACTCCTGCTTCCACCACGAACCCGCCGGCCCTCGGGCCCCGGCAGACTACCTCAGGCCTGCGACGTCTGCGCCTGCGCGGAACGCCGCCGCAGCCAGTTGCGCAGGAAGGCCTTCACCTCCGGGTGCTGCGACTGACGGAAGTGGTCCGGCGTGCCGTACTCCACCACGCGCCCCTCGTGCATCAGCGCCAGGTGGTCCGCCATTCCGAAGGCGGACGCCACGTCCGGTGTGATCACCAGCGACGTGGCCCCCAGCTGCTGCTTGCCCGTGGTGATGATCTCGTTCACCGCCGCCGTGGTCAGCGGATCCAGACCCGCCGTGGGGTCGTCGTAGAGCAGGATTTTCGGCTGGAGGATGGTCGCGCGCGCGAAGCCCACGCGCTTCTGCATGCCGCCGGACAGCTCTCCCGGGAAGCGCGTGGCCGCGTGTGACAGGCCCACCTTGCCCAGCGTCTCGTTCACCGTCTTGGTGATGTCCGGCTCGGACATCTTCGTGCGCTCGCGCAGCGGGAACGCCACGTTGTCGAAGACGTTGAGCGAGTCGAACAGCGCGTTCGCCTGGAAGAGGATGCCCAGCTTGCGGCGCATCTGGTTGAGCGAGGGCTCGTCCATCTTCGCCACCTCCTCGCCCTCCACGCGCACGAAGCCCCGGTCCGGCCGCATCAGGCCCATGATGTGCTTCATCAGCACCGTCTTGCCCGAACCGGACACGCCCATCAGCACGCAGGTCGTGCCCTCTGGCACCACCAGGTCCACGCCCCGGAGCGCCGGCTGCCCGCCAAACGACTTGTGCAGGTCCCGCACCTCGAGGGTCAGCTTCGGCGCCGGCTCATGGCTCGCGTCACTCATCGCCCCGGAACCCTACCGCGCGGGCCCCGCCACCGCGCTCCTGATTCACGCCGCGCCTCACCGCCTGCCCGCTCCCTGCTGCTTCCTCGAGCGACGCCTCCAGAGACCGAACAGGGTCAGCGACAGGAGACCGGCCCCCACGGCCAGCCCCGGGACGAGGCTCCGCCCCAGGCCGCGCGGAGCCAGGCCCGCGGTGGGCCGCACCGGCACCAGCGCCGCGTCTCCCATCACCCCCAGCCCCGCCCACGCGGCCGCGGGCTCGCCGTCCTCCCAGGCCTCGCGCTGGGCGTCGCGCAGCGCCGACGCCGCGCCCTGCCCCGCCGCCAGGTGCCGGTAGTAGCGCTCCAGCAGCTCCGCGGCCTCGGCGTCGCGCATGGGCCACAGGCTGGCCACCACGGCGCGGGCGCCGGACTCGAAGAAGGCCCTCGCGAGGCTCAGCACGCCCTCGCCCGCGAGCAGCGCGCCGGAGGCCCCCCGGCAGCTGGAGAGCACCACCAGCGCGTCCCTCATGCGCAGCTCGGTGATCTCGCGCGGCTGGAGCAGGCCGTCCTCTCCCGCCGAGCCCGGGGCCAGCACCAGCGCGGAGCGCTCCGGGGACTCCACGTCCACGACCGCGTGCGCGGCCACGTGGAGGATGCGCACCGCGTCCCAGCGGGACGTCTTGAGGGCCTGCTCGGAGGCCTCCGCCCCCACGAGCAACCGGGGCTTCACGGAGGTGTCCTCCAGCGCCTCGCGCACGGTGCGGCCCTCGCGCCGCGCCTCCGGAAGCGCGCCCAGGCTCGCGGTCTCCAGGAACACGCCGCCCCTCGCGGTGGCCACGGTTCGCGCGCCGGAGGCGGTGCCTCCCCGGTCGGGATCCGCCAGGACGAGGGCCTCGCCTCCGGGGGGGTGTTCGGGCTGCTCGCGCCAGTAGTGGAGCAGGCTCGCGGAGGGCACCCGCGCCAGTTCGTACCGCGCCATCAACGGCGGGCCGTCCGCGCGCTCCCGCAGCGCGGCGAAGGGCAGGTCGTGCAGCGGCCCATCCGGCACCAGCAGCAGGCGCGACACCTTCGGTGGCAGCTCGCGCAGGGCGGGGGCGAGCAGCTGCGCGTACAGCGCGGCGGCGGCTCCTGCCTCTGAACCATCGCGGCGCTCGATGAGGCCCGACAGGAGCGCCACCGCGGGGCGCAGCCGCGCACGTTCGGGGATGCGGTACGCGTGCGTGCCCTCGCGTGTCACCGCCAGCACCCACGCGCCTCCCGCGCGCTCGCCCTGGACGTCCTGGTCCGCGCCCGCGAGGAAGACGAGCAGGGCCTCCTCCTCCCCCAGGCGCTGCTCGGTCGCGGCGAGGGATGCGAATGACAGCTCCATGCGCCGGGCCGCGGGTCGCAGCTCTCGCTCGCGGCGCTCCAGCTCCTGGAGTTCTCCCAACAGCCGTGCGCGCTCGGACGCGGAGAGCGCTGGTTCCAGCAGCCTCCGCTGGGTGACGGACAGGGCGCGCAGCACGCGGGTCCGCTCCTCCCGGTGCTCCGGTGTCTCTGCTTCCGCTGGGAGCGCGCGGGAGGCCACCAGGGCCTCGAACAACGTCCTCGCCCTCAGGCGCTCACTCACCGCGAAGGCCCGCTCCAGGGCCTGGCGCGGCGGCACCGCGGAGGCCTCTCCGGCCTCCAGGGTGCGGCCCGCGAGCCGGTGGTAGTCACCGGCCCAGCCGGAGAAGAGCTCCGCCTGGCTGGTCGCGTCCCGCTGCCACTGGCGCAACACCTCCACCGCGTCGAGCGCGCGCTCCGCCTCCCCCAGCGCCTCCGGCAACGGGCGCGTGCGGAAGGCCACCATCGACCGCGCTCGCCACGCGGAGGCGAGGTAGAGCGGGTTGTCGTGCTCGGCGGCCAGGGACAGGGCCTCGTCCACGTCGCGCCATGCGGCGCCCGCATCCACCGCCGCCCGGCGTTCGGCGCGCGTCCACAAACAGGAGATGCGCCGCTCGGGCAGGCCCGTCTCCCTCGCGATGTCGATGCAGCGGCCCAGCGCCTCCTCCGCTTCGCCCCGCTCCCCGGGCCCGTCCCCCAGCAGCTCCGCCACGAGGCGCAGCGACATCGCCTCGAAGACCTTGCTGCCCGCGCGCCCGGCCGCCGCGAGCGCCTCCCTCGCGAGCCTCAGCAGCTCCGGCCGGCCTCCCGCTTCGGGACGCTCCTCCTGCCGCTGGTACGCGAGGTTCGCGAGCGCGAAGCGGACGCGCGCCTCCGTGCCCGCGTCCTTCGTGCGCTCCGCCAGCTCCGCGAGCCGCGCGTACACGTCCAGCGCCTCGTCGAAGCGGCCCAGGTTCACGCTCACCGTGGCCAGGGGGCTGAGCAGCTGCTTCTTCATGCCGTCCGTGCCGCCCGGAAACGCCAGGGCCTCCGCGCGCTTGAGCAGCCGGTAGGCGCGCCCCAGGTCCTGGCCCAGGTCGGAGAGCTCGGCCGCCTCCAGGATGAGCGCGCGCACCTCCAGCTTCGAGTCCCCGGAGGCCCGCGCCACCTCCCCCACCCGCAGGACCCACTGGTGCGCTTCCTCCGTCTGGCCGCGCATCCCCAGCACGCTGCGCAGGTTGATGCCGGCCAGCACCTCGCCCTCCGCGTCCCCCTGGCTCCGGAAGGCGAGGGCCGCGCGGCGGTAGGACGCCTCCGCCAGCGCGGGCTCGGACAGCAGCTCCAGGTGACCGAGCACCAGCGTGAGCCACGGCCGGTCCGGGTGCCTCGCGATGAGCCCCTGGACCCTGCGCCGCGCCTCGTCGCGCCCCTGGAGCCCCTGGGCATCGCGGAAGAAGCACATCGCCGCGTCGGAGTCCTCCGGATGCGCGTCGAAGGCCTCCTCGCACCGCGCGAGCGCGGAGGGCTCCGCGGGAGCGGCGGCGTGCGCGGGGACGCCCAGGGCCAGCCCCACCGCCAGGGTGAGGCCGCCCCATCGTCCCCTGCGCTGTCGCCGCCTCTCGGTCACCTCAACGCTCCACGGGCTCCACCGTACATGCGCCCAGGATGGTGACAGGCTCTGGCATGCCCGTGATGGGGTCCTTGGCGTAGACCGTAATCTCACAGAAGGTGCTCTTGGGAGGCGGAGGATCCTCGCGCCCCTCCCGCTCCAGGACCAGGACCCCCGCGGACATCTGTTCCGCGCCCGGCGGCAGGATGAGCTGCGCGCGGACCCCGCCCGAGGAGGGAGCCCGGGTGCTCACCCGCAGGGGAGCTCCCGCGCTCACGGTGCCCGTGACGGTCGCGAGCACGACGCCGCGTTCGTCCAGGATGTTCAGGGTCATGCGCACCGTGGACGGTGCGCTCAGGGTGCCCGCCTCCACCACGGAGGCCACCACCGTGTCACCCGCGGCGCCCACCAGCGGCTGCGTGGTCACGGCCACCGTGTACGACGCGGGCGCGGTCTGCGCCGCGGCCGTGACTCCCCACAGCAGCGCCATCATCACCAGCGCGCGCACCCATTCCCTGCCTGCATGGATTGCCATCATCGACTTCCCCCTCTGCTTGTCATTCATTGCGTGGACGGATCCCCACCGCGCGCGGCTCCGCACGCGTTCAGCGCGAAGGACCCACGAACCCACCACGAACTCGCCGCGGGCTCACCGCAACCGGTTCACGAAGGTGCTGCTCCGCTGGACACTTCCATCCGGCAGCCGGGCTTCCACCTGCCACAGGACGCGCGCTCCGGCGGGCAGCTCCCGCAGCACGTCCGCCGGCACCGTGTACTCGCGCGTCTCCAGCCGCTCCGCGCGATGGAACAACTTCAAATCCTCCGACGACACCTGCACGCTCCAGGACACCGCCTGGGGCACTCCGCTCCAGCGGATCACGAACTGCTCACGCGCAAGCGCGGTGGCTTCCGGCACCCCTGAGGTGATGGCCTCCGCCGCGCCGCCGCGGATCCGCTCCGGGTCCTCCCCCGCCTGCTGCTGCCGCAGCACCACGACCGTGCCCACCAGGACCACCAGCATCGCCGCCATCGCGGCCCAGGCGGGCCGTCCCTGCCAGACGCGCCGGGCCTGCTCGCGCCGCGCGGCCAGGGGAACCACCTTCGAGGGCGCCTCCGCGCCCACGCCCGTCGAAGCCCGCTCCGCCTCCGCCGCCGCCTGGGACATCGCCTTCGCCAACCGCCAGGCGCGCGCCCACGCGGGATCCGCCGCGACGCGCTCGACCACCTCCCGGCGCTCCTCGGCCGGAAGCGCGTTCGTCACCGCGAGCCAGACGCGGTCCGCGTCCACCGGCGTCCCCGGCGCTTCATCGTCGCGCAGCGCCGTGCGCAGCCGCTCCACGCTCGCGGCCTCCAGGGTCTCATCCTCGGGACGGCGTTCACTCACGGCTCGATTCCCTTCAGGGAGAGACAGGCACGCAGCGCGCTCAGTCCCCGGTAGATGAGGTTCTCCGTCCGCTTGGCATCCCAGCCCAACAGCTCCGCGGCCTCCGGGACGGTGTGCCCCTGCAGGTGCAGCGTCACGGCGAGGCGGCGGTCCTGCACCAGCCCCTGAAGACAGTCACGCACGGCCCGGGCAATCTGCGAGGCCCCCGCCGCACGCTCCGGGTCCCCCGGCGCCACCGGCTGCTGGGGCCCCTCCTCCACCTCCTCCAGCGCCACCTCCTTGCGCGCCCCCAGCCGGCGAAGCTCGTCAATCAGCGTCGTGTACGCCACCCGGTACAGGTACGCGGGGGTCAGCTCCGCGCGGCCCGGGTCGCGCCCGCGCAGCTCCACCACCCGCATCATCGCGACCTGCAGCAGGTCCTCCCGCCGGTCCGCGAGCGACGCGGGACAGACGCTCGCGAGCGCCCGGCCCAGGTCACGCCGCAGCGTCTCCAACCCGGCGTCCGGGGATGCACCCGCCCATGGGCCGTGTCGCAGCTCCAAGATGCCTCCCCTCGTGGAAAAAGGGCGCCGAGCGTCGTCGAACCCATCCTCCGAGGCAAGGCGAGGCCAGGCAATCCAGGCGAATCCCTCCGGAGCCAGCACGCTCCAGGGGGACACTGCCAGGCTACCCCAGGGGGGTGAGCGCCATGGCGGTGGGCCGGGCCATGGAACGAGGACGCGGGGATGGGGACATGGGGCTGCTCCTGGAAAGGGGGCGCCCGGCGGCCGTCAGGGCCGTCCGGTTTCGCGCCTGCCCCCACTCAACGGAAATGCCCCTTTTTTCCCCTCACCCCCGCGGTGCGATTCCTCCCGCCGCCCTCAGTGGGGCGCGGGACCCAGCCCGGCCGGCTCCACGTGCGACTCCGCCAGCCCCGGGCGCGCGCTCATCAGCACGTCGATGCGCAAGCGCAGCCAGTCCATGCCTCGCGGCCCGTCGTAGTCGTGCGCGGAGAAGTAGGTGGTCACCGTCCCCGCGCGCAGCATGAACCGCGCCTCCCGCCGCTGGTACGTGACGCGGAAGCCCTTCGTCCGGCCCACCTCCACCAGGTCCCGTGTCATCGCCTTCGCCTGCTGCTCCGCTTCTTCCGCCCAATCCGAAGACATGGTCCTGTCCTCCAAACGAACGTGTTCGCGCTACCCGGACACCAGCGGCAGCGACAATTCGAAGCGCGTTCCGGTCCCTGACGTCGAGGCCACCTCCAGGGTGCCGCCATGCGCCTCCGCGATGCGCCGCGCGAGGAACAGGCCGATGCCCAGCCCCGTGGAGCCCGGGCCTCGCGTGAAGCGCTCGAAGAGCATGGGCACCAGCTCCGCCGGGATGCCCGTTCCCTGGTCGCTCACCGACACGCGGACCCACGGCCCCTCCGGGCGCGGCTGCGCCTCCAGTCGGAGGTCCACGGGCCGCCCCGGCGGCGAGTGCTTGAGCGCGTTCGCCACCAGGTTCTCCAGCACCTGCCGCACCCGGTCTGGATCCGCCAGCGTCACCAGCTCCTCGGGCCCCTCGAAGCGCACCGGGTGGTCGGGCGTGCTCGCGGTGGAGGCCAGCTCCCGCGCCAGCGCCGTCAGGTCCACCGGCTGGGGGCGCAGGTGGAAGAGGCCCTGGTCCAGGCGCCCCACGTCCAGCAGGTCGTTGATGAGCCGCGTGAGGGAGCGCAGCGACGCGGCCGCGCCCGCCGCGTCCCGCAGGTCCTCCGACGCGTTGTTTCGCTGGGCCCTCCGCTGGATGAGCTGGATGCGGGCCTGGAGCGGCAGCAGGTGGTTGGCCATGTCGTGCGCGAGCACGGTGATGAGGTCCTCGGCCGCCTTGCCGCGCGCCTGCTTCACCGCCAGCTTCGTCAGCTCCTGCACCAGCTCCACGCGGTGGGCCACCATGCCCACCCAGCGCGCCGCGGCCTGGAGGAAGCGCAGGTCGTGCTCGGTGAAGAAGTCGTTGCGCGCCGACGACACGCCCAGCACGCCCCGCGTCTGCTCGCCGATGGGCAGGGGCACCATCAAGGAGGAGCGGACCCCCAGCCGGTCCTTGATGCCGGGAAGCTCCTCCGGGTCCTCTTCCTGGCGGCCGGAGATGAAGGGGGTCTCCGTCTCGAACACCTGGACCGCGCGCCCCTTGTTGGCCAGTGGCTGCCGGTCCAGCCCCAGCGCCTTCTGCTTGTGGGCCATGGGCGTCTGGCTCGTGCCCACCGCCACCAGGGTCTGGGTGCTGTGCTCGATAAGGAAGACGTCCACCTTGTCGGCGTTCAGCAGCTCGGAGATGACCTGACCCGCGGTGTCCAGCGTGGGGCGCAGCTCGGCGGCAGGGAGGGCCATCAGCTGCTCCAGCGCCCGCAGCCGGGGGTCCTCCCATCCACTCCCTGTTCCTGACCTCTCGTCGCTCACGCGACAACGGTGGGGATGCTCCCTGCCCGGAGCCACCCATGGGGTGGGCGACCCGTCGGTTGCACGAGGCTCGCGGGCCGCCTGCTCCCCCGCCCACGCGCCAGGCGTTCAGACCATTCCGCCGTTGGCGCGCAGCACCTGGCCGTTGATCCACCCGCCCTCCGGACCGGCGAGGAAGGCCACGGACGCGGCGATGTCCTCCGGCGTGCCCAGCCGCTCCAGGGGGTTGAGCTTCGCCATGCGCTCCACCAGCTCCGGGGACTTGCCGTCGAAGAAGAGCTCCGTGGCGGTGGGGCCGGGCGCCACGCAGTTGACGGTGATGTTCCGGCCGCGCAGCTCCTTGGAGAGGACGCCCGTCATCGTCTCCACGGCGGCCTTGGTGGCCGAGTACACGCCGTAGTTCTCCATCCGCATGGCCAGGACGCTGGTGGAGAAGTTGATGATGCGGCCCCCGTCGCGCAGGCGGCGCGCGGCTTCACGCAGGCCGTTGAACGTGCCCTTGAAGTTGACGGCCACGTGCTGGTCGAACAGCGCGTCGTCGAAGTCCGCGAAGCGGATGAACTTCCCGATGCCGGCGTTGTTCACCAGCACGTCCACCCCGCCGAACGCCGCCTCCGCCGCGTCGAACATCCGGGGGAAGGCGGTGACGTCCGCGACATCCGCCTGGACGCTCAGGGCCCGGCCCCCGCCCGCCTCAATCCGGCGCACCAGCGCCTCCGCCGCGTCGCGGCTGCCCGCGGAGTTGACGAGGACGTTGAAGCCGTCGCGGGCCAGCCGCTCCGCCACCGCGGCGCCGATGCCGCGCGAGGCGCCCGTCACGAGGGCCGTCTTCTTCTGCTGCGTTCGCTGGGGGGTCGTCATGGGGTCTCTTCCTCTGGAGGTTCGCCCGACGTCCGCGTCGGAGCGCCGGGTGAGGACAAGATGGACCTTTCCGCCCTTCGGATAATCGGCTTTGTTCCGGCATCACTGTTCGGCAAGGCGGACAATGGACCGGTTCGACGCCATGAAGGCCTTCACGCGCATCGTGGAGTGCCGGAGCTTCACGCAGGCCGCGAAGGACCTGGGGCTGCCGCGCTCGTCGGTGACGGACGCGGTGAAGCAGCTGGAGGCACGACTGGGGGTGCGCCTGCTCCAGCGCACCACGCGCCACGTGAGCCCCACGCTGGACGGCGAGGCGTACTACCAGCGCTGCGTGGCGCTGCTCGCGGACCTGGAGGAGGCGGACGCGGCGTTCGTGGGGGCGCGGCCGAAGGGGCTGGTGCGCGTGGAGGTGCAGGGCACGCTGGCGCGCCGGGTGGTGCTGCCCCGGCTGCCGGAGTTCCTGGAGCGCTATCCGGGCATCGAGCTGTACATGAGCGAGGGCGACCGGTTCGTGGACCTGGTGCGCGAGGGCGTGGACTGCGTGCTGCGCGCGGGCGAGCCGAAGGACAGCGACATGGTGGCCCGCAGGGTGGCGCTGCTGGAGGAGGTGACGTGCGCGTCGCCCGCCTACCTGGCGCGGCACGGCGTGCCGGAGAGCATCGAAGCGCTCCAGCGCGGGCACCGCATGGTGGGCTTCCGCTCCTCCGCGACCGGGAGCCTCATCCCGCTGGAGTTCACGGTGGGCGGCGAGGTCCGCCACGTCGTGCTGCCCACGACGATGAGCGTGAACGGCGCGGAGACCTTCGTCGCGGCGGCGCGGCTGGGGCTGGGCCTCATCCAGGCGCCGCGCTACCGCCTGGAGGAGGACTTCGGGCGGGGCACGCTGGTACCC
>NZ_RAVW01000292.1 GCF_003611585.1 Corallococcus exercitus
GGGCGGCGGCACGGGGCGCGTCATCGTGCCCGGCACCGGCGTCGGCGGAATGGAAGCGGCCGCGGGGCGCGTCATCGTGCCCGGCACCGGCGTCGGTGGAATGGAAGCGGCCGCGGGGCGCGTCATCGTGCCCGGCACCGGCGTCGGCGGAATGACGACCGGTGGCGGACGCGCGGGGGGCGCGGGCTGCGGACGCGCGTGCATCGCGGATCCACTCAGCGGCAGCGGCGAGGCGGGCGGCGCGGGCGGCAGCGTGCCGCCCATGTCCAGCCGGGGCGGCGGGGGCGCGGGCGGCTGCATCGCGCCCTGGAGGAAGAGCGTCTCCGCCTCGCGGATCCGCCGCGAGAGGAAGTCGAAGATCTCCACGGAGACCTTGCGCAGCTCCGGGTGCAGGTCCGGCGACAGGTGCTCCGGTGAGAAGCGCTTCGCCATGCGGAAGAAGGCGATGCGGAGCTCGTCGAGCGACGCCTGCGGCTTGAGCCCGAACACCTCATGCGGCGGCAGGTGCAAGAGGCCGCGCAGTTGGTTGCGCAGGCGCTCGGCCTGCTGGCTCTCGATGGAGGGCGTGGGCGCCGCGGTGGTGAACAGGTCGCGCACCTCCGGGAGGTCCTGGAGCGCGATCCAGTTCGTTCCGTCGCGCGACGCGCGCACGGCCGTCTTCAGGCGCCCGGAGGCGATGAGGTCGCGGAATGCTTGCAGCTGGAGGGGGCCCAGCACGCGGCCGAGCGAATCTCCCACCCAGTAACCCACAGCGGATGACGACACGGGGACCTCGGGGAATCAGGACGCGAGCGCCTGGCGTACGGCGGCGGCGATCTCCAGGGGGTGGAAGGGCTTGCCCACGAAGCCCATGGCCCCCGCGGCGATGGCCTGCTCCACCACCGGCTCCGCGTCCATGCTGCTGATGACCAGCACGCGCGTGTCCGGCGACACGCTCTTCATGGCGCCCAGCACCTCCAGCCCGCTCTTCTTCGGCATGAAGAGGTCCAGGAACATCACCGCCGGCTGCTCCTTCTGCGCCAGCGCCAGCCCCTCCTCTCCGTCCGCTGCCTCCAGCAACCGCAGGTCGATACCCGTGTCCGCGATGACGTCCTTGAGGATGCGACGCACGAAGCTGTCGTCATCCACCAACAGCAGGGTCGGTAGTCCAGGCATGGGCGGCAGGATACATAAGACGCGCGACGTTTGGGCGCGCGCCTCCCACGTGCCTGCTCGGCTTTTGGGTTAAGGGGTGGGCATGTCCACCGACCCCGCGCTGTCCCATTTCGAGTCCCACAAGGCCGCGTACCTGGAGGACCTCAAGGCCCTCGTACGCATTCCCAGTGTGTCCTTTCCCGGATTCGACGCGGCCCTCGTGCGCAAGAGCGCGGAGGCCACCGCGGCCCTCCTGAAGGACCGTGGTTTTGAAAACGTGCAGCTGCTCGAAATCGAGGGCGCTCATCCGTATGTCTATGGCGAGGTGCTCAAGGCACCGGGCCGGCCCACGCTCCTCCTCTACGCGCACCACGACGTGCAGCCCGCGGGAGACGAGGCCGCGTGGAAGAGCCCGCCCTTCGAGCCGGAGCTGCGCGACGGCCGCCTGTACGGACGCGGCGCGGCGGACGACAAGGCTGGCATCGTCGTGCACACCTCCGCCGTGGACGCGTGGCTGAAAAGCACCGGCCAACTCCCACTCAACGTGAAGGTCATCATCGAGGGGGAGGAGGAGGCAGGTAGTGACCACCTGGGTGCATTTCTCCAGAAGCACGCGAAGCTGGTGGCGGCGGACGCCATCGTGTTGACGGACACGACGAACTTCGACACGGGCCTGCCGTCCATCACCACGGCGCTGCGCGGGCTGGTGACGGTGGACGTGGAGGTGCGGGGGCTTCAGCAGGCGGTGCACTCGGGCATGTGGGGCGGGCCCATTCCGGATCCGGCGATGGCGCTGTGCCGGATGCTGGCGTCGCTGACGCACGCGGACGGCTCCATCGCGATTGAAGGCGTGATGGAGCAGGTGAAGCCGCTGACGCCCGCGGAGCGCCAGAGCATCCAGGCGCTGCCCGGGGACGAGGCTACCTTCCGCGAACAGGCGGGCATCCGCGAGGGCGTGCAGTTGCTCGGCGGCGGGCGTCACCCGTGGGAGACGAACTGGCGCCAGCCGAGCCTGGCCATCAACGCCATCCAGGCCAGCAGCCGCAAGGACGCGCGCAACATCATCGTGGAGTCCGCGTGGGCGCGCGTGGGCATCCGCGTGGTGCCGGACATGGATCCGGAGGACGTGCAGCGCCGGCTGGTGGCGCACCTGAAGAAGGTGTGCCCGTGGGGGCTGGAGCTGGAGATCCGCGAGGACCAGGCGTCCGGCTGGTGGTACACGGATTCGTCGCACCCGGCCTTCCAGGCGGCGTTCCGCGCGCTGGAGAAGGGCTACGCGAAGAAGCCCGTCACCATCGGGTGCGGCGGGTCCATCCCGTTCGTGGAGCCGTTCGCCAAGGAGCTGGGCGGCGTGCCCGCGCTGCTCATCGGCGTGGAGGATCCGTACACGTACGCCCACTCGGAGAACGAGAGCCTGCACCTGGGTGACTGGGAGAAGGCCATCCGCTCCGCCATCCACCTGTATGAGGAACTGGCGAAGTCGCTGACCCCTCGCGGCTGAGCACGGAATGGGGTGGAGTGCTCGCTCCATGCGCTCACCCCGTCCCGTCTGGAGTGTCCTCGCCGTCCTGTGCTGTGTGCTGTCCTCCACGGGGGCCCTGGGAGAAGAAGCGCCCTGGGCCGTCGTGCTGGGACAGGACGCGAAGGTCTTCACCGCCGCGAAGCAGCTCGCGGCGTGGAAGCAGGACCGGGTGTTCGCGTGGGTGAAGCCGGTGAAGGGCTTCCCCAAGGTGATGGCCGCCAGGGCGCTGCCGGGGCTTCCCGAGGACCAGCAGTTCGTGGTGCTGGGCGTGTGCGGCACGAAGGAGGAGGCGGAAGGGGCGCGAGCGCTGGTGCGGCCGTGGGTGCAGGGCGCGTCCGTGCAGCAGCTCACCGCCACCGCCGCGCTGTCGTGCCCCACGCCCAACGCGCTGAAGTCGCCGCTCAAGACGGACGCGAAGGCGGACGCCACGCATCCGTTCCCGGACGCGCCGGGGCTGGTGCTCACCGAGCACCGGTTGAACCCGCGCAAGGTGATGGAGTGCCGGGCCTCGGACCTGCTCCTGCGCGTGGCGCAGGGGCCGGCCGTGCTGGCGGAGGTCCTGATGAAGGGCCAGTGCGTGGGGCCGTGCACGCCTGAGGAACAGCTCCAGGCGAAGGAGCGCGTCGCGGCGCTTCAGGCACAGGTGAAGCAGGGCAGCACGACGGCGGAGCTGCTGCTCAAGGACAGCGCCACGGAGTGCATGGCCCGCGACTCACACGTCCAGAAGGTGATCACCGACCTGGGGATGCCCATGGCGGTGGTGGCCAGCGGCTCGCCCATCGTGAGCATCAAGAAGCCGGAGGGCGTCCTGATGGCGCCGGGCTGCGGGAAGCTGGTGCAGTCGCCCTACCTGACGGGACCCGGGTCGAACGACCTGTCGCTGGTGGAGGTCGAGGCGGATCAGCCGGGCCCGGAGGCGTGGAAGCGCTTCAACGTCTCCGCGGCGGGCCAGCACGTGGCCCACCTCGTGTGGGCCTCGAGCAGGTGCGAGTGGCGGTCGGACGACCCGGAGCCCGAAGGCCAGGACATGTGAGGCCTAGCCGGCCTTCTTCTCCTCGGCGGACGCGAGGTTCCACGACTCCTGGAGCGACTTGGGGATGCGGAACGTCACGCGGCCGCCGCCCGCCTCGGAGGAGTGCAGGGACTCCAGCAGCTTGCGCGACAGCGACGCGGAGACCTTCGCCGCCATGTTGGACTGGTCCTGGGCCTCGTCTGACAGCGCGAACATCCAGCGCATCGGGCCCATGAGGTGGCGGGTCCAGTCCGTCTTCTCCAGCCCGATGGCCTCCGACACCGCCTCGCTGCACAGCTCACGCATCGTGGACACCACGACGCCGTCCATCAGGGTGCCGGGGATGCGCAGCTTGAGGTAGTCCACGAGCGCCTTCGTCAGCGCCACGCCGTCCTCCGAGTGCCGCACCTGCCGCTGCTGGATGGCCTCCCAGAGGTGCTCGGCGTCCTCCAGGTCGCGGGGCAGCAGGTCCTGGTGGATGCCCAGGAAGTGGCCAATCACCCGCCAGCAGTGGAAGTACGCGTCCTCCTCCTCCCGGGTGAAGTCCAGGCCCAGCTTCGTCAGCGCCTTCGGCACCAGGGCCAGCGTGAGCAGCGTCGCCACGTGGTCCTCCTGGTTGGCCGGCGTGCCGTACTCGGAGGCCTGCCACTTCGGATCCTTCCCGACGTGGTAGCGGATGGTGGCGTGCAGCAGGCGGATCTTCTGCGCGGTGCGCACCCCGAAGCCCTGGGGCCCCAGCCCACCCTCCGTCATCACGTCCAGCACGAACTGCGCCGTCTCGATGATGCGGCGGTGCACGTGCTTGTCGATGCCGTTGGTCCAGGTGAGCACCTTCGCCGCCTTGGCCCACGCGTAGCAGCAGGGCAGCGACCAGGTGAAGTAGGCCAGCGTCATCTGCATGCCGTAGCGCTGGAACAGGTTCTGGCCCAGCTGGACCTTCACCGGATCCGCCCACGCGGGCCAGTCATCGGTCTGGTTGAGGTAGTCCTCCAGCGCGTCCGGCAGCTCGGCGGGAACCAGGTGCGTGTTCGAGTGGAGACTGCGCATCATCTGGTTGACGGCGTCCACCTCGTTGTTGGCGAACACCTGCTGGATGACCGCATCCGCCAGGGGCTCCCCCATGGCGCGGAACGGGTCGAGCACGGCATCGGTCCAGCGGCCACGGGACGGGGAAGCGGAAGACATGGTGGGGTCTCGATTCAGGTGATTACAGGCCGCGGAAGCGGTCCGTGGCTTCAATCAGCGCGGACGTGTTGCCGGGCTCGTTGGCGGAGTGGCCCGCGTCCGGCACCATCACGAACTGCGCCTCCGGCCACGCGCGGTGCAGGGCCCACGCGCTCTCCGGCGGGCAGACGACGTCGTAGCGGCCCTGCACGATGACGGCGGGGATGTGGCGGATGCGGTGCACGTCGTCCAGCAGCTGCGTGTCGCTGCGCATCCAGCCCTTGTTGACGAAGTAGTGGCACTCGATGCGCGCGAAGGCGATGGCGAAGTCGTCGCCCGCGTTGCGCGCGACGAGTTCCGCGTTGGGGTACAGGCAGCTCGTGCGGCCCTCCCACACGCTCCACGCCTTCGCGGCCTCCTGCTGCGAGTGCCTGTCGTCACCCATCAGCCGCTTCGCGTACGCCTGGAGCAGGTCGCCGCGCTCCTCCTCCGGGATGGGCGCGACGAAGCCCTCCCACGCATCGGGGAACATCGCGTCCGCGCCGCGCTGGTAGAACCAGTCGATCTCCTGCTTGCGCAACAGGAAGATGCCGCGCAGCACCAGCTCCGTGACGCGCTCCGGGTGCGCCTCCGCGTACGCGAGCGACAGGGTGCTGCCCCACGAGCCGCCGAAGAGCATCCAGCGCTCCAGGTCCAGGTGCTCGCGCAGCCGCTCCATGTCCGCCACCAGGTCCCAGGTGGTGTTCATCTCCAGGCTGGCGTGCGGGGTGCTGCGGCCACAGCCGCGCTGATCAAACAGGATGATGCGGTACGCGCTGGGGTCGAAGAAGCGGCGCTGCTTCGAGTCGGTGCCACCGCCCGGGCCGCCGTGCACGAAG
Source organism: Corallococcus exercitus (assembly GCF_003611585.1). Classification (GTDB taxonomy): domain Bacteria; phylum Myxococcota; class Myxococcia; order Myxococcales; family Myxococcaceae; genus Corallococcus; species Corallococcus exercitus. Next base: position 5,711 of record NZ_RAVW01000292.1, read on the forward strand.
ACCACGGGCTTGCCCTTCGGGTTGCCGCTCTCCTCGAAGTACAGCGAGTGGCCGCCAGTGACCTTCAACTGGCCGGTGCGGTAGGGCTCGAGGGGGGGATAGAGCGTACGCAGCGGCGTGGGTGCGGGCACGGGGTTCCTTCCTTGGGAATGGGGGGCGGCGCAACCTAACAACAGCTGGCGCCCGCGGGGCGAGCCGTTCAGGGCTATCGCGTCAGCCCGAGAACGACTCGCCACGGTCCGGGCCGCTCAGGGCTTCGCGGGCGGGACGGGCGCCGCGGGCTCGCGCGGGGCCTCCGGCGGCTTGGGCGCGGGCGGCACCCCGCGGCCGGCCTGGGCCACCATGCGCACCTCGGCGTTCTCCCCGAGCGCGTAGCCGTCGCCCTTCGTCTCCAGGTCCGTCGCCTCGATGACGTCGCCGCGCTGGAGGTGGAAGAACTTCTCGTTCTTCTCCGAGCGGTGGCGCTCCTGCATCGCCAGGCCCACGCGCCCCTCCGGTCCACAGCCGATGTAGCGCTGGCGGCCCTTGCCCTCCAGCGACTCGCTGACGATGCGGAACAGCCGGCCCGGTGGCGGCTCCGGCCAGGGCTCGCCCTTGGGCGCCACCAGCAGGTAGCTCATCTTGAGCGATTCCTTGTGGAACCCGGCCACGCGCGCCAGCTCCTCCACCACCTTGGGCATGGGCCACGCGCGTTCCGCGTGGCACCAGTCCGTCTCCTTCACCAGCGCGGGGCACGCGCCCCGGTACATGCACGGCGCGCGGATGGCGTAGCCGCGCTCCACCAGGAGGTCGCGCACCTTGAGCAGGTTGCGGCTCGTCTCGCGCAGCGCGGGCTCCATCACCAGCAGGCTGCCGCCCTTCTTCACCTTCGTGAGCACCGACTCCAGCAGCGCCGCGCGCGGCTTCAGTGCCTCGTCCGTCGCGCCGTAGAGCTCGTTGACCACGTGCCCCATCGTGATGAGGTCGTACTGGCCTTCCGGCAGCGTGGCGTTCTTCTTCAGCGGATCCCACTCGCGCGTGGCCAGGGCCTCGCCGGCCTCCGTGGCCAGCTTGCGCGCCAGCTCCAGCGCGGGCTTGCTGCGGTCCGCCGCCGTGACTTCACTGGCGCCCGCGTCCATGGCGGCGAAGGCCACCGGGCCCGGGCCGCTGCCCAGGTCCAGCACGTGGCGCGGGCGGTTCGGCAGCTCGCCCAGCACCTGGCGCGCCTGGGCGTAGGACACCGGCCAGTAGAAGAGGAGGTACGCGCCCAGCAGGCGCGGGTCGTCCATGTACCGGGCGCCGGCCAGCTGCCGCTCCCGCGTGAGGCCGAGCGACAGCTGCTTCACGCCCGCGCCCACCTCCTTGACCTCCTGCGGCGTGAGGCGGCCTTCCGGCCCGTCCCCCCGGCCCCGGGACGCGCGCCACACGGAGATGAGCCGGGGCAGCCATCGCTCCAGGTCCTTGCTGTATGCGTTGCTCATCGTTGCCTTCACATCAGGGGTCGCCACCCGGAGGCGACCGCGTTAAACCCAACCCGCCATGATTTCCGTCCACGGACTGCGCAAGCACTATCAGGTCCACAAACGCCCGCCTGGCCTGAAGGCGGCCCTGCGCTCGCTCGTCCACCGCGACTACACGACCGTCAAGGCCGTGGATGGCATCACCTTCGACATCAAGCCCGGGGAGCGCGTGGGCTTCCTGGGCCCCAACGGCGCGGGCAAGACGACGACGCTGAAGGTGCTCGCCGGCCTGCTCCACCCGTCCGAGGGCGAAGTCACCGTGGACGGCCACGTGCCCCGGCTGCGTGAGGAGGCGTTCCTCAAGAAGATCATGCTCGTGATGGGGCAGAAGCAGCAGCTCCTGTGGGATTTGCCGCCGTCGGAGACGTTCGAACTCAACCGCGCCATCTACGACGTGCCCCGCCTCCAGTACAAGCAGACGCTGGAGGAGCTGGTGTCGCTCCTGGAGCTGGAGGAGCTCATCGGCAAGCCCACGCGGCAGCTCAGCCTGGGGGAGCGGATGAAGTGCGAGCTGGCCGCGGCCCTCATCCACCGCCCCCGGGTGCTCTTCCTGGACGAGCCCACCATCGGCCTGGACGTGTCCATGCAGGTGACGATGCGCGCGTTCATCAAGGCCTACAACGAGCAGACGGGCGCCACGCTCATCCTGACCAGCCACTACATGGACGACGTGGCGGCGCTCTGCCCGCGCGTCATCGTCATCGACAAGGGGCAGCTGTCCTATGACGGCAGCCTGGACGCGCTGGTGCAGCGCGTGCGCCCGGAGAAGCGCGTGGTGCTGCGGCTGGGCCAGCCGGTGGACGACGCCCTGCTGACGCCGCTGGGTAAGGTGGTTTCGCACGAGCCGGGCTCGGCGGTGCTCCAGGTCCAGCAGGACGCGGTGAACGCCACGGTGGGCCGCGCGCTGTCCACGCTGCCGGTGACGGACCTGACGGTGGAGAACGCGCCCCTGGAAGAGGTGATGAGCGAGCTGTTCCAGGAGGGCAAGGCGCGCCGGGCGGAGGCCGCCCGGGAGGCGGTGACGGCGTGAGCCTGCGCACGTCCCTCAAGGCGCTGCCCACGATGCTGCGCATCGGCTTTTCCGAGGCGGTGGCCTACCGCGCGGAGATGATCATCTGGGTGCTGGCCACCACCATGCCGCTCATCATGTTGGCCCTGTGGTCGGCGGTGGCGCGAGGCGGGCCGGTGGGCCGCTTCGGGCAGGCGGAGTTCACGGGCTACTTCCTCGCGGCCTTCTGCGTGCGGCAGCTCACCAGCTCCTGGGTGGCGTGGCTGCTCAGCTACGAGGTGAAGCAGGGCACGCTGGCCATGCGGCTGCTCAGGCCCATCTCCCCGCTGCTGGCGTACGCGACGGAGGTGCTGGCGGGCATCCCGCTGCGCATCGCCGTGGTGCTGCCCGTCTTGGGCATCAGCCTGTGGGCGGCGGGCGCGGAGCGGGCGGTGCCCACGTCGCTGGGAGGCTGGGGGCTGTTCGCGCTGGGCATCGTGGGCGCGTGGCTCATCACGTTCTATCTGAACGTGCTCCTGGGCACGCTCAGCCTGTACCTGGAGAGCAGCCAGAAGCTGATGGAAGTCTACATGGTGCTGTTCTTCGTCTGCTCCGGGTACATGTTCCCGGTGGAGTTCTTCCCGGCCGGCGCGCGCACGGTCATCGAGTGGCTGCCGTTCCGCTACCAGATGGGGCTGCCGGTGGAGCTGATGACGGGGGCGCACGCGGCGAAGGAGGCGTGGGGACTGCTGGCGGCGCAGTGGTCGTGGGTGGCGGGCCTGGGCGTGGTGTCCATGGCCGTCTGGCGGCGGGGCCTGGCGCGCTTCGCGGCGTTCGGAGGGTAGGGCGGTGAACGCGAAGCGCTACCTGCGCCTCTTGGGCGTGCAATTGAAGGCCTCCGGGCTGCTGGCCTTGCAGTACCGCGCGGACTTCCTGGCGGAGGGGCTCACGTCGCTGGCGTGGACGTTCACCGCGCTGGCGCCGCTGTTCGTCGTCTTCAACGCGCGGCCCAGCATCGAGGGGTGGACCTTCCAGGAGTCGCTGCTGGTGGTGGGCTGGTTCACGCTCCTGCAGGGCGTGCTGGAGGGCGCCATCAGCCCCAGCCTCACGGGCATGGTGGAGCACATCCGCAAGGGCACGCTGGACTTCGTGCTGCTCAAGCCCGCGGACGCGCAGTTCCTGGTGTCCACGCAGCGCTTCCTGCCGTGGCGCGCGGTGAACGTGCTGTCCGGTGTGGGGCTGTTCGTCTACGCGTTCGTGTCGCTGGGGCGCTGGCCGTCCCTGCCGGGCATCTTCGCGTCGCTCGTGTTGCTGGCGACGAGCATGCTCATCCTGTACTCGATGTGGATCCTCGTGGTGAGCGCGGCCTTCTTCGTGGTGAAGGTGGACAACCTCACGTACCTGTTCACGTCCATCTTCGACGCGGCCCGCTGGCCGTCCTCGGTGTTCCGGGGCTCGCTGGCGTGGGTCTTCACCTTCATCATCCCGCTGGCGCTGATGACCACCTTCCCCGCGCTCGCGCTGCTGGGCCGGCTGCCGTGGACCTGGCTGGTGGGCGCGGTGGTGGGCTCGGTGGCGTTCGCCGCGATGGCGCGGTGGGTGTGGCTGATGTCCATCCGCCACTACACGTCCGCGAGCAGCTGAAGCCTCACGGCGCGGGCGCGCTGACCGAGGGCCGGGGCGCCTGCCGGGCCCACTCCGCGCGCACCAGGTAGGGCAGCAGCTTCGCGTAGGCGTAGCCCGGGTAGCGCTCCTTCAGCCTCGCCTCCACCGCCGCGAGCGGATCGCTGCTGGGGTGCTCCGCGCGCCGCTCGCGGGTAACCTCCTCGCGCACGGCCTGGACGTAGGCGGTCTGCGCATCCAGCAGCTCCGGGCCTCCGGGGAGGCCACGGCCCGGGTGGATCCACTTCGGCTTCAAGGCGCGCAGCGCTTCCAGCCGCTGGAGCCATTCGGTGGTGTCGCCGCCCTCGAACCAGTTGTGGGTGTCGCGGGCCACGAGGTCGCCGGTGAAGAGGTGGCCTTCCCATTCCACGACGACGTGGGCCGCGCTGGAGCCCGCGCCCAGGACGTGGGCCTTCAGCGTGAGGCCGGCCGCGCTCAACTCGCGGGTGCTGTCGCCAAAGCTGTCCGCGAGCACCAGCGTGCGGGGATAGCGGCCGTTCCAGTACTGCTTGAAGAGGTCGGGCGCCCACTTCTCGTGGACCGCGGGGATGCGCGCGAGCACCGGGCCGGAGGTGACGACAGGGACACCCTGCTCCTTGAGCAGGGCCGTGCCGTTGAAGCTCTCCGGGTTGGCGTGGAGGACGATGGCGAGCTTCGGCTCCTTGCCGGTGACGTCCTTCGCGAACTTCAACTCCTTGAGCAGCGCGGAGGGCAGCAATTGCGTGTCGATGAGGACCAGGCCCTCCGGTCCTTCAATCCAGTACGAAGCGGTCTGGAGCGACCATTCGGAGGAGATGAATTCTCCAATTCGCAGGTCCCCCTGCTCCTGGAGGGAATGGGAGCGGTAGTGGGTGGGGACGACGGGCTGGGCCGCGCCGCAGCCCCACAGCAAGGACGCCAGCACTGCCACGGTCATCATTCGCATGAATGACGATTCTACCCGTGAGGTCGGGCTGAGAGGAATTCCGAGGTGGTGTCTTGCGTCCGTCTGGGTTAATGGGCCGCCCCCCTGCGGCGAGAGCCGCATCCCCCATGAAGTGAAGGACCTTCCCCTCGATGACCCGTATCTTTCACGGCCTGCTGGCCGCGCTCGCGCTTGCGTCCGCGCTGGCCTGCGCCCCCGAAGCACCGTCTTTCATTGACGCTCCTACCTCCTCCACCTCGCGCCTCGACACGTCCTCGTGGAGCAGCGCCGGCACCATGGCCTCCGTGCGCGTGGACGCCACCGCCACCCCGCTGCGCAATGGCTACGTGCTCGTCGCGGGCGGAGGCACGTCCGCGGCGGAGCTGTATGATCCGCGCACCGGCCGCTGGTTCTCATTGGGCGCCATGGCCACGAGCCGCCAGCGCCACACCGCCACGCTGCTGTCCTCCGGCAAGGTGCTGGTGGTGGGCGGCGGCACCTCCGTGCTGGCCGCGGGCGGCGCGGAGTTGTTCGACCCGGACACCAACAGCTGGTCCGCCGTGACGGGGCTGGACGTGCCCCGCTCCCAGCACACCGCGACGCTGCTCCCCGATGGCCGGGTGCTGGTGGTGGGCGGTGACAGCGGCTCCGGCAACGCGCTGTCCAGCGCGCTCCTGTATTCACCCGCGACGAACACCTGGTCGGCCACCAGCCGGATGGGCGCGGCGCGCCTGGGCCATACGGCGACGCTGCTGCCGGATGGGCAGGTGCTGGTGACGGGCGGCCGGGACAGCGCCAACGGGACCGTGCTCGCGACGGCGGAGCGCTACGACCCCATGACGGGCGATTGGACGCCGGTGGGCGCCATGTCCACGCAGCGCACGGGCCACACGGCGACGCTGCTGTTGTCCGGTCAGGTGCTGGTGGCGGGCGGCTTCGCGGGCAGCCTCGCCACGGACACGTCCGAGCTGTTCGACCCGGGCACTGGCACCTGGACGTCCCAGGGCCTGCTGCCGTTCCTCTGCGTCTTCCACACGGCGACGCTGCTCCCCTCCGGGCAGGTGCTGGTGGCGGGCGGCTCCACCGGAGGTCAGCCCTACCTGGACCGCGCCGCGCTCTACAGCCCGGCCACCGGCGTCTGGACGGAGACCGCGGCCATGGCCACGCGCCGCATCAGCCACGCCGCCACGCTGCTGCCGTCGGGTGACGTGCTCGTGCTGGGCGGCGTACCCCAGGCCGGCTCGCGCAATGCGTCCGCGGAGCGCTACCGTCCGGCCGCCGCGCCGTGGAGCACGGCCGCGAGCCTCGTCACCGCGCGCTCGCAGCTCAGCACCACCCGGCTGGACACGGGCGACGTGCTGGTGGCGGGCGGCGCTGCCTCGGGCGGCGCGCTGTCCAGCGCGGTGCTGTACGACGAGGCGACGGACACCTGGCGGGACACCGGCGCGCTGGGCACCGCGCGCTTCCTGCACTCCGCCACGCCCTTGGGGGACGGCCGCGTGCTGGTGAGCGGCGGACAGCGGGACGCCTCCACCTGGCTGTCCGCCACGGAGGTGTACGCGCCCGCCACGGGGACCTGGACGCAGGTGGGGAACCTGGGG
>NZ_RAVW01000293.1 GCF_003611585.1 Corallococcus exercitus
CTCCAGCCCCCGCCCGCCCGGTGACGCTGGTGGTGGGCGGCGACGTGACGGTGGGCCACCACTACGAGGAGTACTTCGACGACCAGGTGGCCAAGGGGCGGACGCGCGAGGAGATGTTCGCGTACGGCTTCCGCGAGGTGCGGCCCATCGTGGACTCCGGCGACCTGTTCGTCGTGAACCTGGAGTGCCCGTACACGGACAGCACGGAGAAGCTGCCCAAGAACTTCAACTTCCGCGCGCGGCCGGAGCTGGTGAACGTGCTCACCGCGGGGCGCGTGGGCGTGGTGAGCCTGGCCAACAACCACATGATGGACTACGGCGCGCAGGGCCTGCTGGACACCCTCACGTCGCTGGAGGCCGCGCGCATCCCCTTCTTCGGCGCGGGGCGGAACCTGGCGGAGGCGCGCCGCCCGGCCGTCATCACCGTGGGGGGCATGAAGGTCGCCTTCCTGGGCTACTTCTTCCTGGGCACGCGCAACATCGAGCCGCCCCAGGTCTACGCCACGGACACGACGCCGGGCGTGGCGGGGCACTTCTCCGACGTGGAGGTGATGGAGCGGATGCTGCGCGAGGACATCGCGGCGGCGAAGGCCCAGGCGGACATCGTATTGCCCTTCTTCCACTGGGGCATCGAGGGCAACACCACCCCGGAGCCGTACCAGGTGCGCCTGGCGCACGCGGCCATCGACGCGGGGGCGGCGGGGGTGCTGGGCAGCCACCCGCACGTGCTCCAGTCCATGGAGCTGTATCAGGGCAGGCCGGTGCTCTACTCGCTGGGCAACTTCGTGTTCGGCGGGAACTGGAACCCCCGGGACAAGCGCAGCGTCCTGTGGCGGGCGCGCTTCGACTCCACGGGTTATCTCTCCAGTGACGTGCTGCCCCTCAGGACCGACCGCTACCCCGAGTTCCCCGTCCAGCCGGTGCCCGTGACGGGTGCCGAGGCCGAAGGGGTGATGACGCTGCTGCGCACCGCGTCGCAGGGGACACAGGGGCTCGAGCGGATGCTCCCGGCGTTGGAAGCGGGGGAAGCCGGGGGAGCAGGGAGCCCACCGCCCCCCTCCTCCAGTGTGAGAGGGGGGCAGTAGCTTCCGGCACTACTTGTTGTTGCGCTGGCCGCGCTTGAAGCGCGTGCGGCGGCGCTTGAGCTGCGCCTTCCGGGTCTTGGCGCGGTTCTTCAGCTTCTTCTTGGAACGATTCCCCTTCTGTGCGGCCATGTGAAGGACTCCGTGTTGAGCGTGATTCGAGCCGCACCGGGCGGCGACGGGGGCCGTTCTTACATGCCACTGCCCGCACGGCCAAGGTTTTCCTTGACGCCCTGGGCCCTTGCCACGGGGCGCCCAAAGGGGCAAGACGCCCCGGGAACCACGCATGATTGACAAACTGGAAGAGGTCGAGCGCCGTTTCGAACGGCTCACGGCCGACCTGTCGAACCCCGATATCCTCGCCGATACGGCGAAGCTCCAGAAGGTGTCCAAGGAGCGCGCCGCGCTGGAGAAGCTCGTGGAGACGTTCCGCGGCTACCGCAAGGTGCTGGCGGACCTCAACGAGGTGGAGGCGTGGCTGTCCAGCGCCGACCCCGACGAGAAGGCCTACGCCAAGGAGGCCCTGCCCGGCCTGAAGGCGCAGCGCGAGGAGCTGGAGTCGTCGCTGAAAATCCTCCTGCTGCCCAAGGACCCCAATGACGAGAAGAACGTCATCCTGGAGATCCGCGCGGGCGCGGGCGGCGACGAGGCGGCCCTCTTCGCGGAAGAGGTCATGCAGATGTACCTGCGCTACGCGGACCGCCGGGGCTGGAAGGCGGACATCCTGGACATGAGCGCGGGCAACGCCGGCGGCGTGAAGGACGCCACGGTGACGCTGTCCGGCGACGCGGTGTTCAGCAACCTGAAGTACGAGTCCGGCGTCCACCGCGTCCAGCGCGTGCCGGCCACGGAGACGCAGGGGCGCATCCACACCTCCACCATCACCGTGTCGGTGATGCCGGAGGCGGAGGACGTGGACGTGCAGATCAACCCGGCGGACATCGAGATGCAGGTGATGCGCTCCACGGGCGCCGGTGGCCAGAGCGTCAACACCACGGACTCCGCGGTGCGCCTCATCCACAAGCCGTCCGGCATCGTGGTGAAGTGCCAGCAGGAGAAGAGCCAGGGGAAGAACCGCGCCATGGCCCTGCGCATGCTGCGCGCGAAGCTCTACGACATGGAGCAGGAGCGCATCCGCAACGAGCGCGACTCCATGCGCCGCGGGCAGGTGGGCACGGGCGACCGCAGCGAGAAGATCCGCACCTACAACTTCCCGCAGGACCGGCTCACCGACCACCGCATCGGCCTCACCGTGCACAACCTGCCGGCCATCATGGTGGGCAACGTGGACGAGGTGATCACCGCCTGCCGCACGCACTACCAGGCGGAGGCCCTCAAGGCGCAGACGGGCGGCGGGCGGCCCCCCAGCGAATCATGAGCGACGTCTGGACCATCCGCCGGATCCTCACCTGGACGACGGGGCACTTCGAGAAGCGCGGGGTGGATGCCCCGCGGCTCACGACGGAGATATTGCTCGCGCACGTGCTCAAGACGGGCCGGGTGCGCCTGTACGTGGACCTGGACCGGCCGCTGTCCAAGGACGAGCTGGCCGCCTTCAAGGCGCTCATCGAGCGCAGGATGGCGGGCGAGCCCACGAACTACCTGACGGGCACGAAGGAGTTCTACAACCGCTCGTTCAAGGTGGACGCGCGCGTGCTCATCCCCCGGCCGGAGACGGAGCTGCTGGTGGAGGCGGTGCTTCACTCGGTGCCCAAGGACGCGCCCAGCCGCGTGCTGGACGTGTGCACGGGCTCCGGCTGCATCGCCATCAGCGTGGCGGCGGAGCGGCCCCAGGCGACGGTGGTGGCCACGGACCTGTCGAAGGACGCGTGCGCGCTGGCCCGTGAGAACGCGCAGTCCCTGGGCGTGGCCGAGCGCGTGAGCGTGCTGGAGGGCGACCTCTTCGCTCCCCTCCCCCCGGGCGAGACGTTCCGGGTGGTGGTGTCCAACCCGCCGTACATCGACTCGGGCGACATCGCCGGGCTGTCCCCGGAGGTGCGGCGCGAGCCCCGGCTGGCGCTGGATGGCGGGCCGGACGGACTCGTTGCGCTGCGCCGGGTGATTCAGGGTGCCCGGCGGGTGCTGGAGCCTGGCGGACTGCTTGCATTGGAGATGGGGGAGACCCAGGGCAGCGCCGTCCTGGAGCTCCTGCGCGCCGCGGGGTACGCGGACGCGCGCGTGGAGAAGGACCTGGAGCGGCGTGAACGCATGGCGTTCGGGACACAGCCCGCGGCCTGACGGCCTCGGGCGTGCGGCCCGGCAGCAGCACCGGAAGAAGGCACGGCAAAGACATGGACAAGATCGTCATGAAGGGTGGCACCGCGCTGCACGGCGAGGTGGAGGTCTCCGGCGCGAAGAACGCGGCGCTGCCCATCCTGGCCTCCGCGCTGCTGGCGGACGGCACCAACACCTTCCGCAACGTGCCGGACCTGGCGGACGTGGCCACGATGCTGGAGGTGCTTCGCACCATGGGCTGCGAGGCCGCGCGGCTCACCGGCAAGAAGGCGGACACGTGTGAAATCAGCATCGCGGGGGACATCACCCCGGAGGCCCCCTACGAGCTGGTGAAGACCATGCGCGCCAGCGTCCTGGTGCTGGGGCCGCTGGTCGCGCGCTTCGGCCGCGCGCGCGTGTCCATGCCGGGCGGGTGCGCCATTGGCGCGCGGCCCATCGACCAGCACCTGAAGGGCCTCAAGGCCCTGGGCGCGGACATCCACCTGACCGAAGGCTACGTGGAGGCCCGGGCGAAGCAGCTCAAGGGCGGCATGGTGAACTTCGACGTCATCACCGTCACCGGCACGGAGAACGTGATGATGGCGGCGGTGCTCGCGAAGGGCCGCACGGTGATGGAGAACTGCGCGCGCGAGCCGGAGGTGGAGGAGCTGGCGCGCGTGCTCAACAAGATGGGCGCGAAGGTGGAGGGCGCGGGCACGTCCGTCATCACCATCGAGGGCGTGGAGTCCCTCAACCCGGTGGACCACGCCATCCTGCCGGACCGCATCGAGGCGGGCACGCTGCTGGTGGCCGCGGCCATCAGCGGGGGCAACGTGCTGGTGAAGCACGCACGCCCGGAGCACCTGGACGCGGTCATGGACAAGCTGCGGGAAGCCGGCTGCACCCTCACGGTGGAGGACGGCGGCATCCGCTGCAAGGCGCCCAGGACGCTCAAGTCGGTGAACATCACCACCACGGAGCACCCGGGCTTCCCCACGGACATGCAGGCGCAGCTGATGGCGCTGATGACGGTGAGCCACGGCACGTCCGTCATCTCCGAGAACATCTTCGAGAACCGCTTCATGCACGTGCCGGAGCTGCACCGGCTGGGCGCGGACATCACCATCCAGGGGCACACGGCGGTGGTGAAGGGCGTGAAGGCGCTCAGCGGGGCGCCCGTGATGGCCACCGACCTGCGCGCCAGCGCGTCGCTCATCCTGGCGGGCCTGCGGGCGGACGGCCACACCGAGGTCAGCCGCGTCTACCACCTGGACCGCGGGTACGAGCGGCTGGAGCGCAAGCTGCGGGGCCTGGGGGCGGACATCCGCCGCGTGAAGGAGCGCGCCTGAGCGTCGGCCTGAGCGGCGGCCTGAGCCCAGGGGGCCGGTAGACGGCGCGTTGCCAACAGAAGCGGCGGCACGGGTTGCATCCCAATTTTTGTGCGACCTATCATTCTCCATTCACCGGGGAGCACCCTGTCGCTCCCCCCTTCAGGAGAACGAGCCGCCCCATGAATTGCCCCGGTTGCAACGCCGAAATGACTGATCTCGAAGGGGATCACGAGACGTTGCGGGAATGTAGAGAGTGTGGCGGTTTGTGGGTCAACGTCGCGGATCTGAACCGGATCCTCCTCCACAACAATCTTCCCGGCCTGGAGGGACAGGGCGGCAAGATGGACGCCGACGCCCTGACGGGCCAGTGCCCCGACTGCCAGGTGGACCTCGTCCGCTACGTCGGCGGGGACCGGCATCACCCCCTGCAGTTCGACACCTGCGAGTCGTGCGGGGGCATCTTCCTCGAGTCGGAGTTCGCTGACGCGACCGACACCGCCGCGGCGGAGAAGAAGATCATCGAGTTCTTCCGCGCCTTCAGCGGCAAGCAGAAGGCCAAGGCCGCCATCTAGGCCACGGCCCGGGCCCTCACGTCGGCCCGGGCGCTCTCACGGCTGGCTGCGGAAGGAGCTCCCCCACTCCTCGGGGAGCGTCCCGTCCAGCGACAGCGCGGCGGCCGCCTTCGGCCCCTCGCCGGCCGGGGTCCGTTCGAAGCGGGCCGTCACCTTCCCCTTCTTGGGGATGTCCAGCGTCACACGGTTGCCGGACACGGTGTAGGTGCCGTTGACGACGGTGGTGGGCTCGGGCGTCTCCAGGGGCTCCAGGGAGAAGCGCCAGGTGCCGTCCACGAAGAAGGAGAGGAAGCGCTCCGGCGCGCCCTCGTGGCCGCCGAACCAGGTGCCCACGAGTGGCGCCACGCGCGCGTCGTACTTGTAGCGGGTGGCGAGCGCGGGCCCGTTGAGGGGCTTGCCGCCCGAGTAGAGGACGACGTCCGTGAGGCACACCGGCGCGTCCTCCCTGGTGCCGGGGAAGCGGTCGGTCACCTCCAGGATGAAGCGCGCGCCGAAGAGCGGCTGGGACAGGGGCACGGCCTGCAGGCCGCGCTTGTCCTGCACGGTGACGCTGCGGGACGCGTCCACGCTGGTGAGGGTGAACTTGCGCACGCGGCCGTTGGCCTTGAACGCGTCGCGGGACGTGCCGTCGCCCGTGTAGACGCGCACCTCGTCCAGGGTGACGGGCTCCTTGAAGCCGATGAAGACGTGGGCGGGCTTCTCCCCTTCCGCGCACCAGGCGGTGGTGTCCCGGCCATCCAGCAGGTTGAGGGGCACGTAGTGGTCCGGGCGCGCCTCCTTCTCCACCCAGGCCTCCGCCTGGGCATAGCCGGGCGCGGCGGGCCCGGCGGCGAGGACGGACGGGGACACGAGGAGCAGGGAGGCCAGGGACAGGCGTCGCATGGGGCGCATCTTGGATCGTCCCCACCCCGGGGCTCCAGTCCGGGTGTGAACCTTCCGTCACCACCGGACCTCGCGGCGGGCCACGACCCGGGACGGGGCGTTCTCCAGGTGACGTCCGGGGGCGCGGATGAAAGCGTCCCGCCGGGGGTTGGGGGTGCTTGACACCCGGACACGCCCAGGCCGACAAGGCGGACCGACCGAGGAGGAAGACGTGATGCGACGTTGGGGCTGGGTCTGTGTGCTGGGGCTGCTGGGGACGGCCTCGTGCAAGAAGGACGTGCCGGCGGAGGCGCCGGACGCGGGGGCGGTGGAGACGGGCCCCTCCGCGCTCACGGAGAAGGAGCCCAACGAGCGGCCTGACCAGGCGCTGGCCATCACGCGCGACAGCGTGGTGACGGGAGGCCTGGCGGCGGAGCCCAACAAGCTGGACGAGGACTGGTACCGGCTGGCCCCCGGCACCCCGCGCATCGCGGACGTGACGGTGACGGGCCTGCCCGGCGGGGACGTGAAGCTGGACGTCTACGACCAGGACCGCAACCGGCTGGTGGGCGTCAACAGCGAGGGCGAGGGCAAGGGCGAGCGCCTTCCGAACCTCTACGTGGAGAAGGAGCGCTGGCTGGTGGTGTCGCCGGCGCGCAAGGGCATGGGCGGGGCGTACACGCTGGAGGTGAAGTACCGCGAGCCCAACGACGGCGAGGAGCGCGAGCCCAACGACCGCGCCGTGGACGCCGCCGCGCTGCCGCTGGGGCAGACGGTGACGGCGTTCCTGGGGCACTCGGGGGATGAGGACTGGTACCGGGTGGAGCTGGCGGGCCCTGTCACGCCCGAGGAGACGCCGGCGGCGCAGGACAGCGGCGCACCCGCTCCGGGCACGGCGCCCGCGGCCCCGGGTTCGACGCCCGCGGCGATTCCGCCGCCGTCCGTGCCGGACGAGACGCCGGTCATCGACGACAACGGGGCGCCCTCCCCCACCCCGGAGGGCACGTTCGGGGGTGGAGAGCCGCCCGCGCACCCGCCGGAGAACGCGACGCCCACGGCGCCCGGCGAGCTGGGCGGAGCCGTGGCGGCCCAGGCGGTGGACGCGGGTCCGCCGCCCGAGCCCGAGGTGCCGTCGGTCGCGCTGAAGATTGAACTCTCCGCCGTGGAGGGCGTGCGGCCAGAGGTGTCCGTGCTGTCCGCCGCGGAGGCGCCGCTGTTCACGCTGCAGGGCAAGGAGGGCGAGCCGCTCGCGCTGCGCAACATCGGCGTGCGGGCCACGGACCGGGTGGTCTACGTGGTGGTGAAGGGCGGCTGGACGGGGACGGGCAAGGCGCAGCGGCGCACCTACAACGCGCAGGTGCCGTACACGCTGACGGTGTCCCAGGAGGAGGCGGGGGCGCACGCGGAGCTGGAGCCCAACGACGAGCTGCTCAAGGCCACGCCGCTGACGGGCGCGGGCTACCGCGAGGGCTTCCTGTCGCCCAAGTCGGACGTGGACAACTACGTGCTGACGGCGCGCGAGCCGGTGCTGGCGAAGGTGGAGCTGTCGGGCGTGGACCGGTTGGACCTGACGCTGTCGATGGTGGAGCCGCCGCAGGGGGACGGGCTGAAGGAGACGGTGCTGCTCAAGGCCAACGACGGGGCGCTGAAGGAGCCGGAGCGGCTCAACAACGTCGCGTGCAGCGGCACCTGCTACTTCCGGGTGGAGGGGTCGTTCCGCAAGGTGAACGGCAAGTTCGTGAAGGACTTCGAGAACGCGGATCAGCCCTACCGCATCAGCGTGACGACGGTGCCGGACGACGGCAGCCAGGAGCGCGAGCCCAACAACACGTCCGACCGCGCGCAGGACCTGACGCTGGGCAAGGCGGTGCGCGGCACGGTGTATCCGGCGAAGGACGTGGACTACTACCGGGTGGACCTGTCCGACCGGCCGGTGCGCACGGCGATCACCGCGACGCTGCTGGGCATCCTGAAGGTGGACGTGGGGCTGTACCTGCACCGGCTGCAGCCGGACGGGAAGCTGACGCTGGTGCAGACGTCCGACCGCGCCAAGGGAGACCAGCCGGAGACCATCCGCTACAGCGCCGAACCGGGCGTCTACGTCTTCGAGGTCCGCGACGCGAAGAACCGCGAGGCGAACTTTCAGGACTCCTACCAGCTGACTGTCGAGGAGGGGGAGTAGCAGCGCACCCTCCCAATGGCTGGCATCACGCCCCCTGCCGCCGTGATGCCAGCTGTTGCTAGGCTTGCACTGGCAAGCCAGCCAGGAGGACGTGTTGACGGCGGTCGTACCCGAGAAGCAAAGGATTGCCATCCTCAGTTCGTCGGAAACCCAGACGCACCTGACCCGCCTCATCACGGAGGCAGAGCGGCAACTCCGTCTGGTCAGCCCCTACGTACGGCTCGACAAGCTCCGGGTCCTGGCGCGCCACGTCCAAGGTGCGCTGGCGAGAGGCGTGTCGGTGACGTTGGTGCTGCGGGAGCGGGACTTCAGCACCGGGAAGGAGGATCCGCTGGACTCGGACGCACTCACGCAGTTGCGCCAGGCCAAGCTGCAGGTCCTCCTCGTGAAGGACCTGCACGCGAAGATCTACATCTCGGAGAAGCACGCCCTCCTGACGTCGCTCAATTTGCTGGAGTCGTCCTTCAACAACAGCATCGAGATTGGGACGTGGATCCCGGCAGGTACCCCTGAGTACGCCGCAGTCGAATCCTTGCTGAAGAGCGAAATCCATCTGACGGCCCAGGCTGCGCCCCCGCTCTCTTCCTCCGTGAAGACGGCCGAGCCCTCAGTTCCCAAGCGAGAGCCGCGCGCGGCACCCGCCCGGAAGGCCAGTGTCCCGCGACAAGCCGTCGTTGAGGTCCGCGACTTCGACATGGGACACTGCATCCGCTGTTGCGATGACCTCGACTTCAACATGACCAAGCCGCTCTGCCGTGGCTGCTTTGCCTCTTGGAAGAAGTACGAGGACAGGACCTACCCTGAGAAGTTCTGCCATGGCTGTGGCGAACCCAAGAAGACCTCGGTGGCAAAGCCCCTGTGCACTCCCTGCTTCGACGACCTGGGCGACAGCCTGTCCGACGAAGACATCCAGTTCTAGGGCTCAGATGAAACCGCTCTGGTGTTGGCGATGCCAGCGGGAGATGCCGATGCTGGATGAGGCGGAGTTCGAGGAGGTCTCGAACCTCTACCGCGCTGCGTTCCGTTCCACGGAGCCCACCATGGAGGCGCGCTTCGCTCCCGTCAGCCGGGCCTACGAGCGGCTGACGGGCTACGCCGGCTGCCATCCGAACGCGGTGATGCACCATCGCATCGCCCAGTACGGACCGCCGTGCACGGCGTGCGGCAAACCGCTCCGGACACCCGAGTCCCGGTACTGCGCCGCCTGCGGAAATGTCCGCCAGACACCGGACGCTTCTTCCCGTTGACAAGGCAGGGCCCCGCCCCTACTTTGGGCCCTGCTTCGCCCGTCGCACGCGGTGGTAGCTCAGTTGGTAGAGCACGAGCTTCCCAAGCTCGGGGTCGAGGGTTCGAATCCCTTCCGCCGCTCTGAAGAGACACAGGCCGATGGTTCCTTCCTGGAATCATCGGCCTTCGTGTTTCCGGGGTCAGCGGGCGCTCGGGGCGCAGACGTAGTCGTACTGGTACGTGGTCACCTTGATGTTGGGGCCTTGGCGGTCCTCCCTCAGGAGGATGCGGCCGTCCTCCGCGTACTGGAACTCCGACACGGACGCGGTCTCCACCGAGGCTCCGTCCTGTGTCCCCCGCTCCGTCCGAAGGATTCGCAGCAGCCGGCCATCGTCGCCGTACTGGTACTCCGTCCGCTGCGACGCGGCCAGGCTCGCGGAGGTGCCTTCGAGGGGCAGGGTCTCGATGCGCAGCAACACCCCGTCAGGGCTGTACGTCCAGCGCTTCTCGGTGCTCGCGTTCGGGCCAATGGACCGGACCAGCCGCCCCTCGGAGAACCCCTTGAGCCATTGCAGCGTGCCGTCAGGGGCGCGGCGGACGACCTCTTCCAGCGCTTCCGCCGCGTCATAGCGGCGCGCCTCGCGCCACTGGAGCCCCTTCTTGGGGTCCGTTCCCTCCGCGGACAGGATGCGGCCCTGCGCGTCCAGGGTGTACCGCTGCGTCAGGGTCGTGGTGCTGGAGCCCGAGTAGCTCCACGTCGTCGTGGCGCCGAGCAGCAGGCCCTGGGCGTCGTGCTCCAGGACCGTGTCGGTGAGCGCGTTGAAGTACCAGTGCTTCAAGCGCAGGAGCTGGCCGTCCCCCGCGCGCGCATAGACATCGTCGTAGTTGGCCATGGACATCGGGGGTGTCTCGGAACGCCCCACGAGCCGATGGCACGCGTCGTAGTCGTAGCCCACGTACCAGTCAGACGAGGTATCGAACGAGTGCAGGCGCCCCAGCGCGTCGTACTCAAAGCGATAATCCTGCGTGCTGTACGGCGTCGTGTTCCAGACACGGCACGGACGCGGTATCGCGCGCCGTGCATGGGCGGGGCGCAGGGCATCACAGGCATCGGGCGTCAGTTCGCAGAAGGTCGCCAGTGGCCGGTCCTCGAGGAGACCCTCGGACGGCATGCGCCCCAGGTCCGGTGCCGGACAGTGCGCCTCCTGGGGCGGAGGCGGCGGCGGCACCTCCTCCTCTTCCGTCAGGGGACGCGGCGGCACCTCCTCCGGTCCCCGTGAGGCCCCCTGCCCTGGCGAGGGCTCCACATCGATGGGAGTCACCTCCTCCTCGGGAGGGGCCTCCACCGGTGGCCCCTCGTTCGCTTCCGGCCGCGAACCACAGCCCACCGCCCCCAGCCACATCGCCACGCCCAACGACGCCCACTTCCAGCGAACCATCCCGCAGCCCTCCCGTCGCGGATTGGAGCGAAGCTGCTGATGGTGCTCCGTGGGTTCAAGCCCCGTGCGACGGCGAGTGTCGCCCCTATCCGGGCAGCTCCTCCGCACTCAGCTCGGGCATCGCGTCCGGCTGCGTGGGCAACCGCTCGATGCGGCACTCCTTCACACCGCGTCCCTCCACCGCCGTCACCTCGAAGCGGACCTCGCCGTGGTCGACCTGGTCCCCCACGCGGGGCGGCCTGTTCAGCTTCGCGAGCACGAGCCCGCTCACCGTATCGACCTCCTCATGGGCGAGCTCCAACCCCAGCGCCCGGCCCACTTCGTCCAGCCGCCGGAGGCCCGCGGCCACGACGTGTCCCTCCGCGTCCATCCGCAGGACCGGCGCGGTCGAGGCGCCCTCGTCGATTTCCCCCACCACCTCCTCGAAGAGGTCCTCGAGGGTCAGCAGCCCGGCCGTGCCTCCCAGCTCGTCCATCACCACCACCAGCTGCGTCTTCTCCCGCCGCATCACGGCCAGCACCGTGTCGAGCCTCGCGGTGCGCGGCACGAACGGCACCGGCCGCACGTCCCGGAACGTCAACGGCACCCGCGCCGCCAGCAGCCGCAGCAGGTCCTTGAGGTGCACCATGCCCACGATGTGGTCCAGGTCGTTGGAGTACACGGGGTGGCGCGTGTGGTTCGAACGGCACAGCACGTCCCGCATCTGTTCGGGCGTGGCCCCCAGCGGCAGCCCCGTCAGGTGGATGCGCGGCGTGGCGACCTCGATGGCCGTCCGCGCCCCGAAGCCCAGCAGCTCCTTCAGCACCTGGCCGGACGTCTCACGCAGCTGCCCCGCGTGCTGGCTCTCGTCGACGACGAAGCGCAGCTCCTCCGGCGAGTGGCTCTCGGCGTCGGCGGTGCGGCGCACGCCCATCAGGCGCAGCACCCCATTGGCCATCGCGTTCAGCGCGATGACCAGGGGGAACAACAGCCAGCTCACCCACCGCACCGGGGTGGAGATCCACAGCGCCGCGCGCTCCGCCCCCCGGAGCGCGAACGTCTTCGGGATCATCTCCCCCAGCACGATGTGCACGTACGTCAGCAGCACCACGGCCAGGATGCTCGCCAGCGAGTGCGCGGCGATCCACCGCGACGTGCCCAGCGGTTCGAGGAGGGGCACCAGCCACCCGGCCAGCGCGTGCTCCCCGTACATGCCCAGCCCCAGGCTCGCGAACGTGACGCCCAGCTGCGCGGTGGCGATGTAGCGGTCCTGCTCCTTCGGGTCGCGCAGCAGCTCGCGCACGCGCAGGGCCCGCCGGCTCCCCGTGGCGGCACGCCGCTCGATGGCGGTGCGCGGTGCGCCCAGCAGGGCGAACTCCGCGACGACGAAGAAGGCGTTGATCAGCACGAGCCCCGCGATGACCCCCACCGCGACCAGGTCATGCATGGGCGGGCTCCAGGGCGG
>NZ_RAVW01000294.1 GCF_003611585.1 Corallococcus exercitus
GCATCGCTTTCTCCATTATTTTTTTCTTTTTTTTTTTACAAGCAGAAGACGGAATACGAGTGCTGCGCATGTCTCGTGGGCTCGGAGAGGTGTATAAGAGACAGGGGCTGGCGTTCAGCGGGCCGGGCGTCTTCGGGCACCGCTACGACAACCCGACGGCCACCGAGCAGACGGTGCTGGGCGTGTACCGGCCGCGCCTGGTGCTTTCGGAGCAGGATGCCGCCGGGAGCGCGGAGCCCATGGGGCAGGGCACGCTGTACTACCTGCCCGAGTAGACTCCGGACGGCCAAGCGACGGGGGCGGGAGGGTGTGCTAGCTCTAGGGGCGCCTCGCTCTTCAAGGACGCATCGGATGACCCTGGACCGGCGGATTCAGCTTTTCTTGGTGCTCGCGGGGCTGTTCATCACCTCGCTGGTGGTGGGCGACATCATCGGGGTGAAGCTGTTCGAAGTGCACCTGGGCCCGGTGGTGGCGGTGATGTCGGTGGGGATGTTGCCGTTCCCGGTGACGTTCCTGCTGACGGACATCCTCAACGAGTTCTACGGCAAGAAGGTCGCGCGGTTCGTGACGTGGGTGGGCTTCTTCATGGCCATCTTCACGTTCGTGATTGTCACGCTGGCGGGCCAGATTCCGTGGGCGCCGATGACGGAGGCGAAGGACTACAGCGGGACGGTGGCGGCGTCGTTCAACAACGTGTTCGGCGGCTCGCAGCGCATCCTGATGGCGTCGATGGTGGCGTACCTGGTGGCCCAGTTCCTGGACATCTCGGTCTTCAACCTGCTCAAGCGCGTGACGAACAACCGGATGCTGTGGCTGCGCGCCACGGGCTCCACGGTGGTGTCGCAGCTCATCGACACGATGGTGGTGCAGTTCATCGCCTGGACGGGCGTGCTGCCCCAGGACGTCATCTTCCGGATCATCTTCACCTCGTACGCGGTGAAGCTGCTGGTGGCCATCGGCCTGACGCCGCTCGTCTACCTGGGGCACGCGCTGGTGGAGCGCAAGCTGGGCATCGCCCCGGTGGTGCTGGGGGAGGACGGTGAGCCGGTGAACCTCTCACCCAGCGGCACCGAGCCCCCGCCCGCCCCCGCGGCCTGAACGCACGGCCTCAGCGGACGCCTAGAGGGCGTTGCACTGGGTAGAGGTGCTCACGCAGGTGCCGGTGTTCAGGCAGCAGATCTGCGTCGAGGTGCAGTACGTGGTGTTGGAGATCTGGCCCGTGGCAGGGTCCATGATCCCGCAGGCCACGCCATCCGGTGGCGTGGGCCGACACGCGGAGTTGATGCAGCTGTAGCCCGTGCGACAGCCGCTGTTGTCCTGGCAGTACTGGAGGTCCTGCTCCACCGACGCCGTCTCCGGCGAGGCGCTCTCCTCCACACCGCCACAGCCCGCGAGCGCACCGAAGCCCAGCGCAGCGAACATCACCAACCCACGCAGCTTGCTCATGCTCATCCCGATGTCCTTGGAAAGGGGGGACATCGAGTCTAGGAGGCCGGGCGTCGCAATCACAATCCGACCCCGGCCCACACCGTGTTTCAGCGAGCGTTCGGCGCCGGGTGCTTGAGCACCTGCATCGTGCCGCGCGTGACGCCGAACTGCTCGTGCACCGCCGCGCGCTTCACCGCCTCCGCGGGCGACAGCCGGCCCGCGAGCAGCTCCTGATACGCGGCCAGCACGCGCGTGGCCTCTTCACGCGTCTCGCGCACGAACTCCACGCGGAACCTGCGCACGCCGCGCTCCAGCAGCCGGGGCACCAGCGACGCCGCGCTCTGCGCCTGCGCGTTGAACACCGTGTTGCGGCACCCCACGTCCACGATGACCGGGTGCTCCAATCCCAGCCGGTCCTTCAGCGCGATGGCGTGCTTCTCACACGGCCGCCCGCAGGCCTTGTAGTCGCGCCCGTTGGACAGCGTGTGTGAATACACGCAGTGCTCCGTGTGGAACGTCGCGATGTGGTGGTGCAGCGCCACCGCGAACCGGTGCGCCGGCGCCTGCTCCAGGAGCGCGAAGAGCTGCTCCGAATCCAGGTCATGCGACACCGTCAGCGTGTCCAACCCCAGGCTCAAGAGGTGCGCCGCCGTCAGCGAGTTCGTGACGTTGAGCGAGAAGTCCCCGTGCAGCACCGGCCGCGAAGCCCCCGCTGGCTGCTCCAGGAAGTGCATCATCGCGCCCCAGTGGCGCACCAGCACCGCGTCCGGCCGCAGCCGGTCCAGGCGCGTGTCGTAGCCCTCCTCGCCCGGCTTCTGCACGCGCACCGTGGCGATGGTGACGCGCAGCCCCGCCGCGCGCGCCCGCTCCACCGCCTTCTGGAGCCCCACCAGCTCCATCCAGTCCAGCTCCACCTCGCGCAGGCCCGCGGCGATGACCGCCTCCAGCTGCGCGTCGTTCCGGCACAAAGGCAGCAACCGGGGCGCGTCCTCCGCCGGCCGCGACGCCACCTTCGCCAGCAAGGCCTGCCGCACGCCGGACTCCACCGGCTCCGTGCTCACGGTCCGCGCGGGGCCGCGCTCCACGTCCGCCGTCAGCTCCGCCACCAGCTGCCGGCGCAGCGCCTTCAGCTCCGACACCGGCAGGTGCAGCCCTGGCGCCAGCCCGGACGCATCCAGCGCCGCCAGGTGGAACGACGTGCCGCCCAGCGCGGCCAGCTTGTCCTTGAGCAGCGCCGCGTCCACGCCCGCGCCCCGCGACGGCGCGAGCAGCGTCGTGCCCACGGCCTCGCGCGTGAACCGCCCGGTGCTCATCCGCACACGCAGCGGCGTGCCCTCCGCGCCGGACACCCACAGCGACAGCGGGATGCGGCCCTCCGGCTCACCCTCCGCGAGCAGTTCCCCCGTGCGCCGCGCGAGCGCGGGGTCGCTGTTCAGCCACACGCGCTGCCCCGGCGCCACGCGGCCCAGGTCCGGCCCGGGATGCCCGAAGCCCAGCACCCACGCGTCGCCCTCGCGCTCCACGCGGAAGATGGGGCCGCCCGGCTCGTGCTTGTCCTCCGGCGCGCCCGCGTCGAACACCACGCCCATGCCCGGACGCGGATCCACGTCCGCGGGGTCGGGCTCGCCCGTGAGCGGCGCGGACACATGGCCCGCAGGGGCCTCCGGGCGCTCGTCGCCCAGGCCCAGCGCGCCGGTCCACGGCCGGTCGTCCGGCACCACGAGCACATCCTTGCCCGCCACCGCGTGCACGCGGCCCAGGTACAGCCCGCGGTGCTTCGGGAAGCGCCCCTCCACCAGCGTCTGGTGGTCGGACCCCGCCAGGAACCCGTGCGAGAACCCCCGGCTGTACGACAGCGACATCTCCGCCAGGTCCTTCGCCAGCCGCGCGCCGTCGGGCTTCCCCGCCATCACGCCGTCCAGCCAGCGGCGATAGCCCTGCACCGTGCTGGAGACGTACTGCGGCCCCTTGAGCCGGCCTTCAATCTTCAGGCTGTGCACGCCGATGTCCGCCAGCTCCGGCACCGCGCGCACGCCCGCCAGGTCCTTGGGGCTGAGCAGGTACTTCACCTCGCCCAGGTCGCGCGTCTCGCCGTCCACCACCAGGTCGTACGGCAGCCGGCAGGACTGCGCGCACTGCCCCCGGTTGGCGGACCGGCCGCCCCAGGCCTCGCTCGTGAGGCACTGGCCGCTCCACGACATGCAGAGCGCGCCGTGGATGAAGACCTCCAGCTCGATGTCCGTCTGCGACGCCAGCCGGCGGATCTCCGCCACCGACAGCTCGCGCGGCACCACCATGCGCGTGAAGCCCAGGCCCGTGGCGAACCGGGCGCCCTCCGCGCTGGACAGCGTCATCTGCGTGGACGCGTGCAGCTCCAGCTGCGGGCACACCGCCCGTGCCAGCAGCGCCACCGCCGGGTCCTGCACGATGAGCGCGTCCACGCCCGCCTTCGACACGCCGCGCAAGAGGTGCTCCACCACCGGCAGCTCCGGCTCGAACACCAGCGTGTTCAGCGTCACGTAGGCCCGAGCGCCCGCCCGGTGGATGAGCCCCACCGTCTCCGGCAACCGCTCGAGCGAGAAGTTCTCCGCGCGGGCGCGCGCGTTGAAGCCTTCATCAAGCCCGAAGTAGACGGCGTCCGCGCCACTGGCGAGGGCGGCACGCAACGACTCCAGGTCACCGGCGGGGGCGAGGATTTCGGGGCGTCGGGGAGACATGTTTCCCTAACTACCATGCCTACCCCGACTGCTCCCGGGTTGATGCCCGTCTTCCCACCGGGCGGGCGTCCGTCACATCGGCCCCACCTGATTCCAGTCCAACCCACTGCGTCGTGGGTGGTTGGCGCGACAAGGATTCCAGTGGCAAAGGTATATCCACTGAATGTTTGTCTTTGAACAGGGCGGTGATATTTCTGCCAGCCGGCGCGCAGGGCAGGCACCCGCGAATGGCGGGTGGGGGATGCCATCAAGAACCGCGCGCCCACTTCCGAAAGGATTCTCAATGCAGCGCGAGCAGGTGTCGGGGGCGCGCTCCGCCTCTGGACGGCTGGAAGCGGTGGATGCCATGCGGGGCACGGTGATGCTGCTCGTGTTCCTGTCGCACTTCGCGGATGCGTATCTCTATCCGCTGGGCGGTGAGGCCGCGCACCTGCGCGAGCGGATGAACCTGCTGACGATGATGGCCACGCCCGGCTTCATGGTCATCAGCGGCCTGATGCTGGGGCTCCTGCACTCGCGCAGCCGCGACTTCGGACCGCTGCGCAAGCGGCTCCAGCGCCGCGGCCTGTTCCTGCTCACCGCGGGCCACCTGCTCATCGTGCCCACCTGCCGCTTCTGGGCGAACGAATCGTTGTACCTGCTGCGCATCCTGCCGGTGACGGACACCATCGGGCTGGCGCTGCTCGTGGGGCCGTGGGTGGTGACGCGGCTGAACGGCCGGGCCCGCGCGGCGCTGGGCCTGGGGCTGTTCGCGCTGAGCTGGACGGTGAGCCTGTGGTGGTGGCCGGAGTCGGCCGTGGCGCGCACGCTCAAGGAGGCCTTCTTCGGCCAGCGCGAGCTGTCCGTGATGCTCTCCACCTTCCCCGTGGTGCCGTGGCTGGGCGTGTACCTGGTGGGCAGCATGTTCGGCGAGTGGCTGGGGACCTGGGGCCGCGCGGACGTGAAGGGCGTGGGCCGGCGCTTCGAGTTCGTGGGCCTGGGCATCGCCGTGGGCGGAGCCGCGCTGGTGGTGCTCCACATCGCGGTGCGCCACTTCTGGCACGGCGCGGGCTTCGACACGCTGATGGCGCTCACGTCGCAGGCGCAGAAGTACCCGCCGGGGCCCGCCTACGTCGCGCTCTATGGCGGCACGGTGCTCGCGCTGATGGGCTTGCTGATGCGCGCCGAGCAGGCCGGCTATCTGTCGCGCTACCTGAAGGCGGCGAGCGTCATCGGCCGTCACTCGCTGCTCGCGTTCGTGCTCCAGTTCTACGTGTACTACGTGGGCCTGTACCTCCTGCGGCTGCACTACACGCCGCTGTGGCCGCTGCTGTTCGTCTTCACCGCCGGGCTCCAGTGGTGCGCCCTGTACGCATGGGACCTGCGCGACCGCGCCAGGGAGGCCTCCACGCGCCTGCCCGCGGGCGTGCCGGTGTCCGGCGCTCGCTAAGGAGGCCGGGCAGGGGAGCGAGCGAACCCACGCCGGGTGGCGGACCGCGGACCGAGTCCCCACCCTTTGGCGCAGGAGGTCGTGATGCTCGAGGTCGTCGTCTACATGAAGCGCACCTGCCCCTATTCGCGCCAGGCCATGGACCTGCTCAACGAGAAGGGCTGCGAGTTCCAGAAGGTGGACATCGCCGCGGACGAGAAGCGGCGCGAGGAGATGATGGAGCGCTGCGGCCGCCACACGGTGCCGCAGATCTTCATCGCGGGCCGCCACGTCGGCGGCTGCGATGACCTGTACGCGCTGGAGGAGCGCGGGGAGCTGGATGCGCTCCTCGGCCGCGAGGCCCGGGACTCCTCCGTGCCCTGACGTCGTCATCCGTTGTCGTGCCCGGGCCGTGCCCTCCTTCTGGAGGACGCGGCCCGCGTGTTTCCAGGGCAGCGGCGTCGTCCCCCCGGGCAGTGGCCGTGACAGGCCCGGCGGCGGAACTTGTCGCGCCCTTGGGACGGGGCCTCCCGGGTGGGAGCCTTGAAGCCCGTCCTGCGCGCGGTGCCCACTCTCCGGCACATTCGCGGGCCCCTGTCGCCAGGCCCAACCGCGCGGATTCACATTCCTGACCGGCTGCCCGGCAACCAGGCGTCGGAGATGTCCAGGGCTGACGGGGAATGCGTGGCACGCGTGTTCCCGTTGCCGGCCGACCCCGCGAGCGCACCCCCGCGCCGTGAACCCCACGAGGAGCCCACATGCGCTTCCGCCTGACCCTGACGAGCTTCGTCTGTGCCACCGGGATGCTTGCTGGCATCGTCGGCTGTACCGGCAAGGTCGAACCCGCGCCCGCGACAGCCACGCCTCCGGGCACGTCCGCGCCTCCTGTCGTCACCTCGCCCCAGCGGCCCCAGACACCGGCCGACGCGGGCACGGTCCCCGGTGTGGACGGCGGGGTTGCCACGGCGGACGGTGGAAGCACGCCCACGGATCCGCCCACCGACCCGGTGGATCCACCGCCCACGGAGCCACAGGAGCCCGAGCCTCCGCCTCCCGTCGAATCGCAGTACACGCGCGTGCTCTGGGTGTCCCCCAGCGGCAACGACTCCGCGGCGGGCACGCAGAGCCTGCCCCTGCGCACGGTGGCGCGCGCGCTGTCCCTGGTGAAGCCCGGTGAAGCGGTGTTCCTCCTGTCCGGAACGTGGCGCGAACACGTGCAGCTGACGGAGCGGCAGGGCACGGCGGCCAAACCGCTGACGCTCAGGGCCGCGCCGGGCGCCACGGCCATCCTCAAGGGCGGCTCCATTGGCGAGACGGCGCTGGTGGACGTGAGCGGCGCGTACTGGAACATCCAGGGGCTCACGGTGGACGTGGGCGGCGAGCACACCTTCGCGGTGATGTGGCGTGGCGCGGGCGCTCACCACGGCGTGCTCAAGGACAGCGTCCTGAAGAACGGCACGGAGGGCGCGGGCGCCTACGTGACGGACAAGGCGCACGACGTCCTCATCGAGAACAACGACATCTCCCACTTCGACCAGGGCGAGGTGGACAGCCACGGCGTCGCGGTGCAGACCTCCGCGAGCAACGTGGTGGTGCGCGGCAATGACATCCACCACAACTCCGGCGACGGCGTGCAGTGCCTGGGGCCGGAGGGTGGCGCCACCAACCCGGGCACGCCGTTCGACAACCTGCTCGTGGAGGACAACCGGCTCCACGACAACCGGGAGAACGGCGCGGACATCAAGACGTGCACGCACGTCACGCTGCGCGGCAACACCATCTACAACCACCGCGCCGTGTCCACCGCCGCGGGCGAGGGCGTCATCGTCCACATGTCCCCGTCCGACGTCACGCTGGAGGACAACGTCTTCTACGCCAACGCGCGCGCCATCCAGATTGGCGGCAACCGCGAGGGCGCGCCCCCCACGCGCGTCATCCTCCGCCGCAACCTCGTCCACGACGGCCTGGGCGAAGCGGACGGCGAGGAGGGCACCGGCATCCGCGTGGACGCGTCCGTGGACGTGAAGGTGCAGCACAACACCGTGTGGAACCTGAGCGGCGCGTGCCTCATCTTCGGCGCGGGCTCCAACGGGTCCAGCCAGGGCCTGGACGTGCGCAACAACATCTTCGCCGGCTGCGGCACCGCCGCGCGCGGTGGCTCGGGCCGGAGCGGCGCGGTGATGGACGGCAACCTGTACTACCGGAGCGGCGGCGCGGTGGCCTTCAACCTGGATGGGGCCACCGTGAGCCTGGCGGACTGGCGCTCGAAGGCCGGCCTGGACAAGCGTTCCCAGGAGCGCGCCCCCGCCTTCGTGGACACGGGCGCGGACGACTACCAGCTGGCGGCGCAGTCCCCGGCTCGCGAGGCGGGCCTGTCCCTGGGGCTGCCCTTCTGCGGGGCGGCGCCGGACCAGGGCGCCTTCGAGTCAGGCTGCCCCTGACCCCCGGGGTTGTGTAGACTCCGGCGCCCCTCGCTCCGGAGTCCTGCGCCCCGTGTCGGCCCCGTCGGAACCCGCCTTCGGCATCGTCCTGGTCCCCCCGGGGTCGGTGGCCCGCGAACCCCTGAACGCCTCCGCCGAACGCGCGGGCCTGCGCGTGGTGGACGACCCGGACGACGCCTCGCTGGCGCTGGTGGACCTCACCGCGCCCGGCTGCGGCCCCGCCGTGGTGGAGCTGCTCACGTCCCTCAACGGGCCGCACCTCACGCTCATCGCGGTGGTGTCCCCGGAGCCGCGCGGCTTCGCCGCCGTGGACACGCTGCGCCCCGCGGACATCGTCACCCACCAGGGGCTGCCGCACGAGCTCACCTGGCGCCTGCAGCGCGCCGCGGAGCGCCACCGCGAGCGCGAGGAGCAGGCCCGCAGCCAGACGGACCTGGCGCTGCTCCTGGAACTCACCGCCGACTACGCGGAGAGCTCCGACGTGGAAGCGCTCCTGCACGGCGTGACGCGGCGCCTCGCGGAGCAGCTGGACATCGCACGCGCCACGCTGGTGATGGTGGGCGGCGGCGTGGACGAGGGCGTCATCGTCGCCGCCAGCGACGACCCGGGCATGAAGGACCTGCGCATCGACCTGGCGCGCTATCCCGAAATCCGCGAGGTCGTGCGCACCGGCAAGCCCGTCGTGATGCAGGAGGCCGCCACGCACCCGCTGCTGGGCGACCTGGAGCGCCGGGCCGTGGCCGCCCGAGGCATCCACGCCATCGCCGCGCTGCCCCTGCCCATCCGGGGCCAGGTGCGCGGCGTGCTGCTGTTGCGCGCGGCCGGGCGCAGGCGCGCGTTCAGCACGCGGGAGATCGACTTCCTCACCACGGTGGCCCACGCGACGGCGGTGGCGCTCAGGAGCGCGTCGGTGCTCCAGTCCGTGCAGACGGCGCGGCTGGCGGCGGAGGAGAAGGCCGCCTCGTTCAAGCCCTACCAGCTCTTCTTCGCCCACGTGAGCGAGGGCGTGGCCATCCTCGACGACGAGGCCGCCGTGCTGTCGCTCAACCCTTCTGGCGCGTCCATGCTGGACACGACCGCCAGCGAGGCCCGGGGCAAGCACCTGAATCAAATCACGCAGCCGGTGGACGACGGCGTGCTGATGGAGCTGGTGACGTCCGCGTCGCGCGGCGAGGCGCGCATGGGCGTGGACGTGGTGGTGCGCACGCCCGCGGGCCGCTGCCTCACGCTGTCCATGTCCGCCGCGCCGCTGCGCGACGAGGACGCGGCCACCATCCTGTCCTTCCGCGACGTGACGCACGCGCGCAAGCTGGAGGACGAGCTGCGCAACACGAAGGACTTCCTGGAGCGGCTCATCGACTCGTCGGTGGACGCCATCATCGCCGCCGACCTGAAGGGGCGCATCATCCTCTTCAACAAGGGCGCGGAGGCCATGTGCGGCTACACCGCGCAGGAGGCCCAGGAGAAGCTCAACGCGCTCCAGCTCTACCCGCCCGGCGTCGCCCAGCGCATCATGGCGCAGCTGCGCGGGCCGGACATGGGCGGCAAGGGGCGGCTGTCGCTCACGCGCCAGGAGCTGATGCACCGCTCCGGTGAGCGCGTGCCCGTGAACATGACGGCCTCCATCGTCTACGAGGGCGGCCGTGAGTCCTTCACCGTGGGCATCTTCACGGACCTCCGGGACCGGGTGCAGCTGGAGCGCAAGCTGTCGGACGTGGAGACGCGGCTGGAGGAGAGCGAGAAGAACGCCGTCATCGTCGCGCTCGCCGGCACCGCGGCCCATGAGCTCAACCAGCCCCTCACCTCCGTGATGGGCTACGCGGAGCTGCTCAAGCGCAAGCTCAAGGAGGAGGACTTCGCCTACAGGCCGGTGGACATCATCTACCGCGAGGCGGAGCGCATGGCGGAGATCGTCCGGAAGATCGGGAAGATCACCCGCTACGAGACGAAGTCGTACGTGGGGGCACAGCAGATCCTCGACCTCGACAAGGCCAGCTCCCATGAAGAGTGAGGTCCGCGCCGTGCGTCCGTCCGGAACCCTGGCCCCCGACGCCTTCCAGGCCTTCTTCGACGCGCTCGACGAGCCCGCCGCCGTCTGCGACGTGTCCCTGCGCATCGCGGCCGTGAACCCCGCGCTGCGCCGCTTCTGCGCCGAGCACGACATCAGCGTGGACGTGCTGGCGGAGGCCCTGGCGAGCGCCGTCGCGCCGGAGGACGGGCAATCCCACGAGGTCGACCTCGTGCTCCAGAGCGGCACCTCGCTGGTGCTCGCCCTGTCGCGCCGCGCGGACACCGTGGCGGTGCGCGCCCGCGTGGACACGGAGGTCATCAGCGGCCGGCTGGTGGTCGCGGAGCGGGCCCTGCTGGAGCAGGCGCGCACGGAAGGCGTGCTCCTGGACCTGGGCCGCAGCGTGGCGGAGGCCGGCGGCGAGGAGGAGCTGGTGGCCGCGGTGGCGCGCGGCGTGAAGGAGCTGTTCCCCGGCCGCGCCTTCTGCATCCGCATCGTGGACGCGCGCTCCGGCGGCCTCACGTCGCTCTACGCCGAAGGCCGCCTCAAGGAAGGCGCGCACGAACCGCTGGTCCTCTTCCAGCGCTCCGTGGAGAAGACGAACCTGACCGTGACGGCGCTGCCGCAGGGGCGGGTGTCCATCTCGGAAGAGGTGCCGCTGCTCTTCCACGGCAGCACCCGCGCGGTGAGCGCGCCCCTAGTCGCGAGCGGCCAGCTCTTCGGCGCCATCAACATGGAGTACCCGGAGGGGCTGGACGCGGACCCCGCGCACGACGAGCGCGTGCTGCTCCAGCTGGCCAGCCAGGTCGCCGTGGCGGTGAAGAACGCGAAGCTCATCGACGAGCTGACGTTCGTGCGCAAGTACCTGGAGGAGCTGCTGGAGAAGGCCAACGCGCTCATCCTGGTGGTCAACCGGGACAAGCAGGTCGTGGTCTTCAACCAGGCCCTGAGCGCGCTCACCGGCCTCACCAAGGAGCAGGTGCTGGGGCGGGACCTGTCCTCGCTGGTGGCGGCCAGCGAACAGCTGCGGCTCGCGCCCGTGCTGGCCGCGGCCATGCGCGGCGAGTCCGTGAACAACTTCGAGACGCGCCTGCTCACCCGCGACGGCGGCGAGGTGCGCGTGTCCTTCGCCACCTCCTCCATGCTCACCCAGCCCGGGGAGGTGGAGGGCGTCATCGCCATTGGCCAGGACGTCACGGTGGTGAAGGAGCTGGAGAAGCGCATCATCCACGCGGAGAAGCTGGCCTCCATCGGGCAGCTGGCGGCCAGCGTGGTGCATGAAATCAACAACCCCATGACGGCGGTGGCCACCTACGCGGACGCGCTCCTGCAGCGCTCGCGGATGACGCCGGGCGCGAACCCCGCGGACCAGGAGAAGCTGAAGAAGATCCTGGAGAGCAGCCACCGCATCCTGCGCTTCACCCGCGACCTGGTCAGCTACGCGCGGCCCGCGCAGGACCGGCCGGAGCGCGTGTCGCTCAACGCCGTCGTGGACATGGCCGTGGGCTTCTGCGAGCACGTCGTGTCCCAGGCCCGCGTCAGCGTGCAGCGCGAGTACGCGAGCGACGTGCCGCCCCTGGCCGCCGTGCGCGCCAACCTGGTGCAGGTGTTCGTCAACCTCATCACCAACGCCTGCCACGCCATGCAGCCCGGGGGACTCGTGTACCTGAGCACGGTGCAGGAGGGCACGGAGGCGGTGGTGCGCGTGCGCGACACCGGCACCGGCATCGAGCCGCGCAACCTGTCGCGCATCTTCGAGCCCTTCTTCACCACCAAGCCCGAAGGCCGCGGCACGGGCCTGGGCCTGTCCATCTGCCAGGGCATCGTGGAGAACCACGGCGGGCGCCTCACCGTGGAGAGCGCGCTGGGGCAGGGCACCACCTTCACGGTGCGGCTGCCCCTGGCCACGGACTGAAGCTCAGCCCTCGCCGCCCTCGTCGTCCAGCTCGCGCCGGAACTCCTCGTTCGTGAGCAGGCCCTTGCGCGCCATGATGCGCATGAGGGCCCAGAAGCGGCGCTCCAGCTCCTCCAGCCGGTCCGGCTCCTCGCGCGCCGCCTGGCCGAAGAGGTAGTCCAGGTCGTCCAGCACGCCGCCCCCGGATGACGGCGCCCGCGCCTTGCCCTTGTCCCCCGTGCCCGCACCCGCGCCGCCGCGCTTGCGCTTCGCCTGCTCCTCGCGCTCGCGGATGAGGTCCGCCAGCGACGTGCGCTGCGTCTTCTCCGCCGCCGGCAGCTCCTCGCCGACGATGACCTCCTCGTCGTCCTCCACGGCCGGGCGCGCGGGAGGCGGAGCGGGTCCTGTCTCTTATACACCTCTCCGAGCCCACGAGACATGCGCAG
>NZ_RAVW01000295.1 GCF_003611585.1 Corallococcus exercitus
CGCATGTCTCGTGGGCTCGGAGATGTGAATAAGAGACAGCGCCTTCTCCGCGCGGCCTTCCGTCTCCCTCAGCGCCGCGAGCGCCGCGCGCCGCTGGCCTCGCTCACCGCGCACCCACGCCGCGATGCAGTCCAGCTCCAGCGCCAGGCGGGGCGCGCCCAGCTGGCCCAGCCGCTCCCGGGCGCTCGCGAGCGCGGCGTCGGCCTCCGTGAAGCGGCCCAGCCGGCTGAGGATGCCCGCGGACATGGCCGCCACCAGCGGGCCCCGCGAGTCGAGCGGCGCGTCCTCCAGCAATGACACGCACTGAGCCAGGGGCTCCGCCAGCTCGCTGTCGCGGCCTTCAATCCAGAGCATCAGCGCGCGGGCGTAGGCGCACCACCCCAGCACGCGCCGGTCTCCGGTCGCGGAGGCGGCGTTGTCCAGCATGGCCAGGGACTCGTCCAGCCGCCCCTGGAAGAAGCGCAGCGCGGTCCAGGCCAGCAGTTGCTGGAGGAAGACCTCCGCGCTGCTCGGCACCGGCATGGCCTCCAGCGTGCGCTCGCAGGACTCCGGCTCCAGCGCGAAGAGGGCCACCCGCACCAGCACGGCGCCCACGCCCTCGCGCAGGGACTCGATGGACTCCGGCTCCGGTGCGCCGGCCGCGGCCTCCAGCGAGGCGCGCAGGGCCAGCAGCTCCGGGTAGGCGCGGCGCAGGTCGAGCAGCCGCACCCGCGCGCGGGCGTGGGCCAGCCGCACCTGGGGCGTGCGCAGTGCGGCGGGCAGCGAGTCCAGCAGGCCGAGGAGCTCGTCCGCGGCGCCGTGGCGCACCAGCGGCTCCGCCTGCGCGACGATGAAGGCCGCGCGCTCCTCGTGCTGGCCGAGCGCCTGGAGGTGGCGGCACACGCCGCGCACCCGGACCACGGCGGGCAGGGGCTCGCGCACCAGGACCTCCAGCAGCGCTTCGTGCGCGGCACGCGCTTCATCCGGAGACAGCAGGGACACCATCGCCTCGCGCACGAGGTCGTGGACGCCGTACCGGCCCCGTGAGTCCGTCTCCACCAGCAGCTTCGCGCCGAGCTTGAGCAGCGCCTCACCGGCCGCGTTGCTTCCGTCCCTCGGCGGCGTCGCACCGGACTGGCGCGAGCCTTCGCCCGCCAGCACCTGCTCCAGCGTGCTCGCGGTGAGTGGCAGCTGGCTCAAGGCGAGCATCGCGGCCAGCCGCCGTTCGTCCTCGGGCAGCGCCGCCAGCGCCGCGCGCACCGGTTCGTCTCCGCCCGTGTCGCCCGCGTGGGCCCGGCGCAGGAGGAAGGGCAGGCCCTTCGAACGGCCCCACGCCGCGTCGAAGCCGTCGCGCTCGCCGTAGAGCGCGTCCAGCTCCCGCCACAGCTCGCGCGCGGCCTCCTCCGACAGCCCCTCCAGCCGCAGCTCCACCCGGTCCGGGCTCGCCGCGTGCCGGGGCACCGATTCGCGCGAGGTCGCCAGCAGCGTGCCCTGCCGCAGCCTCCCTCCCAGGTCCTCCACCAGCGCCGCGCGCTCCGGCGGCCCGAGCACATGCAGGTCGTCCAGCACGCACAGGGCGCGGCGCGCCTCCAACTCACCCGCCAGCGCCTCCAGCCGCGACGCGTCCGACAGGGCCTGGGCCACGGGCGCGTCGCTCAGCAGCCGGCGCACGTCGTCCACCACCGTGTCCAGCGTGTCCCCGGGACGCACGCGCCGGTGCACGACGGGCCCCCGGTGCTTCGCGGCCACCGCCGCCACCAGCGCGGACTTGCCCGCCCCGGGCAGCCCGTAGACGACCCCCGTGTGCACGCGCCTCAGCATGTCCCCCAGCCGCCGTACCTCCTGGGCGCGGCCCACGAAGACAGCGGGCGGTCCCAGCCCCGGAGCGGATGGCGTGCGCATGGCGTGCTCCATTCTAGGGCCACCCGGGCCCCATCCGGCAGGGCCGTCCGGGTGGAACTCCGCGCCGGGAGCGGCGCTCGAGGACTCCTGGGGTTGTCCCGGGCCTCGCGCGAAGGCCGGCTCAGGTGTCGTCCAGGCTCAGCGCGCGCAGGTGGCTGACGTCCCCCCAGGTCACCAGCCGCAAGCCCCCCTCGTGGAGGTCGAACTGGTTCCAGCCCGCGTTGAGGACGGAGAAGGCCCGCGGCGTCGCGGGCGGGATGCCCAGGCAGTGGCGCAGCAGGGCGCTGAGCACGCCCCCATGGGTGACCACCACGACGCGCGCCCCCGCGTGGCGCGCGCCCAGCTCCTCCAGGCAGTGCAGCGCCAGCCGCAAGCGCTGCGACGCGCTCTCACCTTCGGGCACGACGTAGTCCGCGTGGCCCTCCGCGTACGCGGAGAAGATGTCCGGATGGCGCTGGCCGGCCTCCGCGCGCGTCAGCCCTTCGAGGATGCCCAGCCCGCGCTCCCGCAGCCGCGCATCCCGCTGGACGTCGTGGCCCGTCCTCGTCGCGATGCGGGACGCCGTCTGCACCGCGCGGTCCAGGTCGCTGCTGTAGAGGGCCTGGAAGGAGAGGGTGGCCAGACGCCCCGCGAGCGCATCCGCCTGCCGCAGCCCTTCGCGGCTCAGCGAGCTGTTCAGGTGCCCCTGCAGGCGCCCCAGGGCGTTCCACTCCGTCTCCCCGTGCCGGAGCAGGATGAATTCAGTCGTCATGGCGCCAGCGTGGCGGCCGGACTCCAGGGGAGCAAGGCTCGCGGAGTGTCAGTCAGCCGCCGCGGCCATCGCGCCACGGGCGCCCCATCCCTTCCAGCAGGGGGCGTGTCACATCGGTGAAACACAGCCCTGGTGGACCTGGGGACCGTGAACAACCGGCACCTGGAAGACGCGGAGCCTGTCTGGGTTTCCATCCCGTGGGGCAGGACGTCTGCTCAATGCCACGCATCCCCCTGGCCATGGGGTCTGACAGCACTCCTGGACGGCTTTAGCCCCACTGGACGCGCGTCCACCTTGTCCGAGTTTCCGAGCTAGGGCGTGTCTCCCTGATTACGCGTTTGGGGGGACGGCGGATCTTCCGTGGACGCCAAGGTCGGAGGGGGAGACATCGATGAATCACGGTCAGAAGCTGGATGCGCTGAGCATGGACGCGGAGCCGCGGGAGGCCTCGGAGGAGGTTCCGCGAAGGGCCCACCGCTTCGGCTGGCTGCGGATGCTGGGCGTGGACGCGGTCCTCATCGCCTGCTCGCTGCTCTTCGCCACGGTGTTGCACTTCGCTGACGGGCTGCCTCCGGCGTGCAGGGAGGCGCTGCCCCGCGCCGTGGCGCTCCTGGTGGCGGTGCGCCTGGTGACGCTCGTGTCGCTGGGGCTGCACCGCTGGTCGTTCCACCGCTCCGGCATCCACGAGGCGGTCCGGCTGGAGCTGGCCAGCCTCGCGGCCACCATCGTCTTCGAACTCTTGCGCACCATCTTCTTCGCGGAGGTGCTGCCGGGGCAGGTGGTCGCGCTGGAGTTCTTCGTCACCACCACGCTCCTGGGCTTCCACCGCTTCGCCCCGCGCATGGCGCGGCAGTGGTACCTGGACCAGCGGCGCGCCCGGGCGCAGGGCTCGCAGCGCACCCTCATCGTGGGCGCGGGCAGCGCCGGGGACCTGCTGTTGCGCGACCTGCTGCGCGACCGGACGAGCCCGTGGCACGTCATCGGGCTGGTGGATGACGACCCGGGCAAGCAGGGCACCTTCCTCAACGGCAAGCCGGTGCTGGGCGTCCTGGACGCGCTGCCGGAGCTGATGAAGAAGCACCGGGTGACGCAGGTGCTCATCGCCATCCCCCGGCTGTCCCCGGAGCGCACGCGGCACCTCTTGAGCCTGTGCCGGCACCAGAGCGTCAGCTTCAAGATCATCCCGGCCTCGTTCGCCTACCTGGACCAGAAGATCACCGCCGCCATGCTGCACGACCTGTCCCCGGAGCACCTGCTGCCCCGCGACGCCATCGCCTTCGACCACGAGGAGGTGCACCGGCTGGTGACGGGCCGCCGCATCCTCGTCACCGGCGGCGCGGGCTCCATCGGCAGTGAGATTGTCCGGCAGGTCGCGGGGCACTCGCCCGCGTCGCTGGTGGTGGTGGACATCAACGAGAACGAGCTCTACCTGCTGGTGCGCCAGCTGCAGTCGCGCTACCCGAACGTGCCGGTGCACTCCGTGGTGGCGGACATCCGCGACCTGGACCGGATGATGCGCATTGGCGTGGAGTTCGCGCCGCAGTACGTCTTCCACGCGGCCGCGCACAAGCACGTGCCCCTGATGGAGGACTCGCCCGAGGAGGCCATCAAGAACAACGTCTTCGGCACGCAGAACGTGGCGCGCATGGCGGACGCCTGCGGGGCGGAGCGCTTCATCCTCATCTCCACCGACAAGGCCGTGAAGCCCTCGTCGGTGATGGGCGCCTCCAAGCGGCTGGCGGAGATGGTCATCCGCGACATCGCCCCCACGTCGCGCACCACGTTCTGCGCCGTCCGCTTCGGCAACGTGCTGGGGTCCGCCGGCAGCGTGGTGCCCCTCTTCAAGCAGCAGATCCAAGCGGGCGGCCCCGTCACCGTCACGCACCCGGACTGCACCCGCTACTTCATGATCATCCCGGAGGCGGTGGGCCTGGTGGTGCTGGCCGGCCTGGGCGGCTACGGCGAGCTGTGCATCCTGGACATGGGGGAGCCGGTCCGCATCGCGGAGCTGGCCGCGAACATGATCACCATGACGGGCCTGGTGCCGGACAAGGACATCCCCATCGTCTACACGGGGCTGCGTCCGGGGGAGAAGCTGGAGGAGGTGCTCATGTCCGAGGAGGAGGAGCTCACCCAGCAGGTGCGCAACCGCATCAAGGTGGCCCGCAGCCCGGCGCCGCCCGCGGACTTCCAGCTCCAGCTCAAGCGCCTGGACCGCGCGGCCCGGGCCGGCGACGTCCATGACGTGAAGCGCGCCCTCCAGGACCTCATCCCCGCGTACACCCCGTCGAAGATGCCGGGGCCCGTCGCGAAGGTGCTGCCCGCCTTCCCGGCGGTGAAGGCCTCCGCCGCGGAGAAGAACGTCAGCGCCTGACCCCACCCAGGCCTGTCCGCCGTCCATGAGGCCCCGGTCTCCCGCGCTCCTGGCGCGGGAGGCCGGGGCTTCGTCATGGCCCTTGCGGCGCGCGGTAGGCCGGAAAGAAGCTGCCCGCGGAGCGGCCCTCCGCCAGCGCGGCGTACGCGGCCGCGTCGCAGATGAGCTCATGCGTGTGGACGCGGCCGCTGGCGTTGGCGAAGCCGCGCTTGAAGTCCTCCAGCCCGTCCCCCGCCTTGAGCCCGCCCCCCAGGTGGAGGGGGAGCCCCAGCCGGGCGCTCAGGTCGATCATCTCCCCGAAGACGTTCTTCGCGGGCGAGCGCGCCAGGTGCGCATCCGCCGTTCCGCCCAGGTAGTAGTGCAGCAGGCCGTCGCTCTGGACGACCAGGGCCGCGGAGGCGACGTCGCCTTCCGGCGCACGCGTCGTCGCGAGCCAGGCCACCGGGGACGCGAACAGTTCCTCGAAGTACGCGTCCGAGAAGAAGTACCGGTGGCACGCCTGGTCCCGGACCATGGTCTGCCGGTACACCTCCTGGAACGCCGCGCGCTCCTCGGGCGGCGCGTCCCGGCACGCACGCACGGTGCTCACGAAGCCCAGCCGGGCGTTGCGCCGCAGGTGCCGGCGGTGCATCTCCCGCAGTGTGAGCGGGCGGCCCGGGTCCACGAAGAAGACCTCGTTGCGCGCCGTACCTCCCGAGAAGCAGTGCGGTCCCTGGACCCGCTCCCTCACGAAGATGCTGACCAGCTCCGTGGCCCGCCAATCCACCGCATGTGCTGGCACCTCGCTCCATCCGTCCATCACGCCGCCCGGAAACCCATACGGAGAAATGGCGTCGCGATACGCCGTTCCCTCAATCGCTCGCACGATGAGTGGCACGCGCAACGTTCCATCCGTGTCGTTCCTGATGACCAGCGTATGGGTGACCTGCTCGGCGCGTAGGTGATGCCCGGAGCGGAAGTACTCCTCTGACAGCGCCGAGGCTCCCGCGTCGGGAACCAGCATGGCGCTCGCCTGCCCTGTCCTCGTCATACATCTCCCAACCGGCTCAGGCGGACAGGCCCATGTGGCCCTGGACTGAACACTCACAGACAGTCGTGATTTAATTATTGTCTAATCACAAAGGAATTCCGAGGGGCGCTAACGGCTTCTGGCGACCTGTGAACGCACTCCGGCGTTCCCACAACAGGGTAGCCTACCGGGCCGTCGACGGGAGCTACCCCACAGGACCCCCCTGATGTTGGAACCTCGTCGTCGCAACACGTCTGGTCGCGCCCTGTCGTCCCTGCTGTCGCTTGCCCTGCTGGTGGGTGGTGCGTGTGGCCCCAACCCCGAGCAGGACAATCCCAACACGGCCGGTAACAACGGAGACAACACCCCCGGCAGCACCGAAGTCGCCTCCCCTGATTCGGACTCGCTCGCTCCCTCTTCCCCCGAAGAGAACACGGCGGTTCCCGGCGAGCCGGAGGCCGAAGCGGCTCCCTCCAATCCGGAGGCGGACGCCAACGCGGTCGCGGAAGCGCCCGCCACCACCGAGGAGGGCCTGGGGACGACTGCCCAGGCCGCGGTCAGCCTGCGCACGGTCGCCGGCTGGGAGACGCTCTTCCTGAACCGCTGGAACTCGGAGCACACCTCCAGCTTCCTCCCCAAGAGCAACTCGCTGGACAGCTGGCAGTTCTACGACCTGTCCTACGGCATCGACGGCAACACCGCGATGTACCGCGCCACGGGTAAGACGCAGTACATGGACCGGGCTTTGCTGTATGTGAACAACATGGTCAACCACGCGAAGGTGTCTTCTTCGCTGCCCAAGAGCCAGTTCAAGGACAGCTACCTGGGCTGGGCGTCGGCCCGCTCGGACACGCTGGGCCAGGAAGTCCCCCTGTTCGAGAGCTACTGCTGGCGTTACGTGACGCGCATGCTGCGCACCATCCGTGAGACGCCCGCGCTCTACGGCAACGCCACGTACAAGGCGCAGTACGACAAGCTGCTGGCCTTCACCGAACGGAACATGTTCGAGAAGTGGCTCAAGCGCGGCGCGAACAGCTACATCTACCGCGTGAATACCCACATGGCGTCGCATTGGGCGTACATCGCCATGGACCTGTCGAAGATGACGACGGACGCCACGAAGAAGGCGCAGTACCTGACCGTCTTCAACAACATCAACCGTGACATGCCCAACAACACCTCGTCGCTGCGCGGTCAGCTGATGACCAGCCCGGTGAACGCCAACGCGTACTTCTGGGCCGCCGAGTGGGGCTCCAAGAAGCGCCCCGGCCAGGACGTGGCGCACGGCAACGGCGTGATGGCCTACCTCGTGGAAGCCCACGACGCGGGCATGGAGTGGACGGACGCGGACATGCGCAAGTTCGTCGTGACGCTCAACAACGTCATCTGGCCGTCCGCCAAGAAGTACGGCATGTACGTGGACGGCACGGGCACCGGCACGGGCTGGTTCAATGACGGCCTGATGAAGCTGGGCCGCTACAACGCCGCCCTCCAGCAGCGTCTGGAGACCCACTCCGTGGGCCAGAACACCCAGTTCTACGGCAACGGCGCGCTCAACGCGAAGCTGCTGGGCGCGGGTTCGGCGCTGTAGGCCAAGTTCCACAATGCGGACAGACACCCCCTCCTCCCGCCCGAGCGCGCGGGAGGAGGGAGTGTGCGAACGCTCCAGGCAATGCCGGGCTCAGGATGCCCGGTCTTGCCTGGAGCTTTTCGCATGTCCTCCCGCATCTACCTGTCCTCGCCCCACATGGGCACGCTCGAGCGCGGCTACGTCGACGACGCGTTCGCGAGCAACTGGATTGCCCCCCTGGGGCCCCACGTCGATGCCTTCCAGGAGGAGTTCGCCCGCTGCGTGGGCACCCCGCACGCGCTGGCCTTGAGCTCCGGCACGGCCGCGCTCCACCTGGCGCTCCAGCTGGTGGGCGTGGGTCCCGGCGACGACGTGCTGGTGAGCACGCTCACCTTCTCCGCGTCGGTGAATCCCATCCGCTACCTGGGCGCGTCCCCTGTCTTCATCGACAGCGAGCGCACGTCCTGGAACATGGACCCGGCGCTGCTGGAGGAGGAGCTGTCCATGCGCGCCCGCGTGGGCCGGCTGCCCCGCGCCGTGGTGGTGGTGCACCTGTATGGCCAGAGCGCGGACCTGGATCCCATCATGGCCGCGTGCGACCGCTTCGGCGTGCCCGTGGTGGAGGACGCCGCGGAGGCCCTGGGCAGCACGTACAAGGGGCGGGCCCCCGGCACCGTGGGCCGCGTGGGCATCTATTCGTTCAACGGCAACAAGATCCTCACCACGTCTGGCGGCGGGATGCTGGTGTCCGCGGACGGCGAGCTGGTCCAGCACGCGCTCAAGCTGGCCACGCAGGCGCGCGACACGGCGCCGCACTACCAGCACTCGGAGATTGGCTACAACTACCGGCTGAGCAACGTGCTGGCCGCCATCGGGCGGGGGCAGCTGCACGTGCTGGAGGACCGGGTGGCCGCGCGCCGCGCGAACCAGGCGTTCTACGCGGAGGCCTTCCGGGACCTGCCGGGCATCGAGTTCATGCCCGAGGCGCCGTGGGGCCGGCACACGCGCTGGCTCACCACGCTGACCATCGACCCGGAGGCGTTCGGCGCGGACCGGGAGGCGGTGCGCACCGCGCTGGAGCGGGCGAACATCGAGGCGCGGCCGGTGTGGAAGCCCATGCACCTGCAGCCCGTCTTCGCGACCTTCGAGCGGCGGCGCGGCGCCGTGGCGGAAGCCCTGTTCCGCCACGGCCTGTGCCTGCCGTCCGGCTCCAACCTCACGCGACAGGAACTCGAGCGGGTGGTGGAGGTGGTCCGCGACGTTCCCCGGAGGCATGGGCTGCGGACGGCGGGCTGACGGCGCTGGCTTCCTGCTGCCGGAGCGGCACGACGTTGGACTCCGGCGGCGGGTTGCCCATGAACTTGTGCATCGTGGCCTCGCTGGCGAAGGAGATGCCCTGGCGCTGGAGCACGCGCACCACCGTCAGCGCCAGCACCTTCAGGTCCAGCGCCAGGCTCCAGTGGTCCACGTACCAGCCGTCCAGCCGGAAGCGCTCGTCCCAGCTGAGCGCGTTGCGGCCGTTGACCTGCGCCCAGCCGGTGATGCCGGGCAGCACGTCGTGGCGCCGCGCCTGCTCCGGGCTGTAGCGCGGCAGGTACTCCACCAGCAGCGGGCGCGGCCCCACGAGGCTCATGTCGCCCCGGAGCACGTTCCACAGCTGCGGCAGCTCATCCAGGCTGGTGGAGCGCAAGAGCCGCCCGGCCCAGGTGAGGCGCTGCTCGTCGGGAAGCGCCTGGCCGTTGGCGTCCGTGGCCTCCAGCATCGTGCGGAACTTGAAGACGGTGAACAGCTGGCCCTGGCGGCCCGGCCGCGGCTGCCGGAAGAGCACGGGGCCGCCCATCGTCATCCGGACGAACAGCCCCGTGATGGCCAGCACCGGGGAAAGGCATAGCAAGCCCAGCCCCGCCGCCACCACGTCGATGCACCGCTTGAGGAACAGCCCGGTTCCTGCCTGTCTTTGCATGGGGACGTCGCTCCTTGAAGCCGGAAAGGCTAGAAACGCTTCCGGCCCGCCACTACGACCCCCCGGCCTCAGCCTGTTGTCCGTTCCCGGGCATCCCCCTGCGCGCTGGGGATGGCGTGGAGCGCTTGCGCGGGCTGCTGCGCCGTCAGCCGCCGCCAGACACGCCAGGTCAGCCAGGCGCTGCATCCCAATTCCGACACCCAGCCCAGCCCCAGGGCCCAGGCGGCCCCCACGGGCCCCACGCGCGGCACCCACACCGCGCTGCCCAGCGCCACCACGGCCACGGAGACGACGAGCAGCACCACCTGGCCCTTGAGCTCGCGCGCCGCGGTGAGTCCCACCGCGAGGCTCAGGCAGACGTACTCCAGCGCCGCGGCCCCCATCAGCCAGACGAACAGCTTGAGATTGCCTGCGTAGGCGGCGCCGTAGAAGAGCGTCAGCGCCCACCGGCCGAACAGCGCCGAACCGGCGATGGCGCACAGGCCCACCCCCGCGGACGCGGCCACGAAGCCCGCCAGCGCCCGGCCGTAGCGGCGCGCTTCTCCCGCCGCGTGGTAGCGCCCCAGCCGGGGGCTCACCGCCTGCCCCAGGGAGTGCACCACCCGCCCGCCCAGCGCGGCGAAGTACGCGAGCGCGGCGTACATGCCCAGCTCCGCCGGGCCCGCGTGCGCCTCCAGGATGTAGCGGGGGATGTTGGGCCTGAGCGCGCCCAGCAGCGCGGTGAGGCCCAGCACCCAGCACAGGAGGAAGAGGGCCTTGAGCCGCGGGGCCTCCGTCCGCCACGGCGTGCGCCAGAGGGTGCTCCAGGGGCGCACGCCGGGGAACTCGCGCCGCAGCGCCCGCGCGTCGAAGACGAAGAGGACGATGGCCCACGCGAACGCCAGGGCCGCCGCGCCGGCGATGGGGCTGTGCGTGAGCCACAGCGCCAGCGGCACCAGCACCGCCGACAGCGCGCTCTTGGCGATGGTGGAGCGGGCGATGAGCCCCAGCCGCTCCGCCTTCTGGAGCGCGCCGTAGAAGACCTCGCTCACGGCCTCGAAGCCCTTGGCCAGCGCCACCAGCGCGATGACCCAGCCCGCGTGCAGGGAGTCCGCCATCACCGTGGCGATGGCGCAGCACACCGCCACGCCCGCGGCGACGTTGAGCACCATCAGGCCCATGTAGTGCTGGAAGCCGAAGGCGCCCCGGGCGTCGGTGGCCTGGAGCGTGCGCAGCTGCATGCGTGCCATCAGCAGCACCGGGGCGGTGATGGCCAGCGCGAGCGCGAACTGGCCCACCTCCTCCATGGTGGCCAGCCGCGCGAAGGCCACCAGGACGCCCCATTGCGCGAGGGCGTAGACGAGCCCGGCGGAGAGTGACCAGACGAAGTTGCCCCCCACCGAGCGCCCGGTCATGACCGGGCCGCCGCCGCGCGCTGCAGCACCTCCGAGAGCCGCTTCGCCGCGATGTCCGCGGAGTAGCGCTCCCGGCCCAGCTTCCCGGCCAGCTCTCCGGCCTCCGCGAGCCAGCGCGGGTCGCGCAGCCTTTTGGCCAGCATGGCCGCCGCGGCGGGGATGTCCTTGGGGGGCAGCCGCAGGCCGAAGTTCTCCTTGTCCAGCAGCTCCGCCTGCCAGCCGCCGTAGTTGAGCGCCAGCGGCCGGGCCGCCGCGAGCGCGTCGAAGAACTTGTTGGCGGAGTTGTCCTGCATGCCCGGCACGTCCGTGAAGAGCGACGTGGCGATGGTGGCCGCGCTCAGCACCGCGGGCACCTGCGCCTTGGGCACGCTGGGCAGGAAGAAGAGGTTCACGTCCTTCACGCCCAGCCGCTCCGCCAGCCCGTGCAGCAGGGCCTCTTCACGGCCCTGGCCCATGATGACGAAGCGGACCTCCGGATCCAGCATCCGCATCTGCGCGGCCACCCGCACCAGGTACTCCACGCCGTTCACCAGCCCCAGCGTGCCCGCGTACAGCACCATGGGCCGGTCCCCCAGCCACGCGTACTTCTGGCGGAACTCCTGGCCCGCGGACGGCGGCACCTGGAAGCGCTCCGGGTCGCAGAGGTTGGGGATGATGGTGATCTTCTCCGGCGGCACGCCCGCCGCCTCCACGCCCGCCTTCATGCCCGGCGACAGCGCGACGATGTGCTCCGCGCCCGCGTAGGCGGCCTTCTCCAAGAGCTGCGCGGCCATGATGGCGGAGCGGCTCTTGAGCGCGCCCACCGCGATGGGGATGGCGGGCCACAGGTCGCGCACCTCGAAGACCATGGGCCGCTTGTTCCAGCGCGACGCGGCGATGCCCGGCACCGCGATGGTGAGCGGCGTGCTGGTGGCGAAGAAGACGTCCGCGGGCAGCTGCGCGGCGCGGCGCGTGGAGTTGACCGCGAAGTGGCCGAAGGCCCGGATGCGGTCCGGGTAGCTCATGGCGTTGCTGTAGGGCACCGGCAGCCAGTGCACCTGGATGCCGCTCTCGTTGGTCTCACGCCACCGCTTGCCCGTGCCGGCGTCCGTGCGGGTGTCGGACGTCACCATGTGGACCT
Organism: Corallococcus exercitus; assembly: GCF_003611585.1. GTDB lineage: Bacteria > Myxococcota > Myxococcia > Myxococcales > Myxococcaceae > Corallococcus > Corallococcus exercitus. The sequence goes on from NZ_RAVW01000295.1 coordinate 12,063, forward strand.
CGTGGCCCATGGAGACCAGGCGCCGCGCCAGTTCATAGGAGCGCGTGCCCCCGTGCATGGTGGGGGTGTTGAAGTACTGGTGCAGGTAGACGATGCGCATGTCAGACGGCTCCTGTGAATGAAGGCTGGGGA
>NZ_RAVW01000296.1 GCF_003611585.1 Corallococcus exercitus
GGCTCGGGAGGCGGGGGCTGGGTGACGAGCTCCGCGAGCAGCGTGGAGAAGGCGTCGCTCGCCACGTCGCGGCGGCGCTGGAGGCCGCCCAGCAGCAGCTCCTGGTCCAGGGGCACGCCCAGGGTGGAGCCGCCGCCCACGGGAATCTGGAGCGTCAGCTTGTCGGCGGGCATCGTCCACGGGGGGCGCAGCACCGGGCGCGGCGGCGTCACCGTCTCCGCGCCCAACACCACGTTGCCGGTGAACGTCACCGGCGCCTTCTCCACGCGCAGGACGACGACGTTGACCGCGTCCAGGCACTGGCACCGGTTGCCGCTGAAGACAGTGGAGTCCGCGCGGCGCAGGTACACCGCGCCCACGCCGCCCTCGCTGCGCAGCTCGTTGCCGGACACGGCGGCGGAGATGACCGCGCCGCCGTTGCCCAACAGCAGCAGCGCCGGCCCCCGCGCGGTGATGTCGTTGCCCTCCACCTGCACGCCCCGCTTCGCCTTCACGATGGGACGCGGGACGATGGGGATGGGCTTGACGAGGAAGTCCACCAGCGCGGACCTCGCCAGCGCGGCCGTGGCCGACAGGTAGCGCGTGGCCGCCGTGCTGGCGCTCGGCGAGGGCACGAAGTCCGGCGCGGTCACGGTGAGCGCGCGGTGGAGCACCGGCCCCTTCGCGAACTGCTGCTTCAAGGAGCCAATCTGGACCAGGTCCTCCACGCGAGGCACCGCCGCGAGCGTGGCCACTGACGACGGCGGCGGATTCACCGCCACGGCGCGCCCCTCCGTGGCGGGCTTGGGCACCGGGTCCGTGGCGAGGAAGGGCACGCGCGACAGCTTCACCACCAGGTCCGGGGGAAGCGTGTCGGTGACGACGAGGACGCCCGCGCCGCCGCCTCCGCTGCCCGCGTGGCGCACGGTGTTACCGCGCACCACCGTCTCCCCTCGCCAGTCGATGGCCACCTCGTGCAGCAGCGCTTGCGACAGGGAGTTGCCGCTCTCCAGGAAGACGTTGCCCTTCACCACCAGCTCGCCGGAGCCCACGAGGGTGGCGACCGCCTGGCCCAGGCCCGGCTCGCCGGCGGTGGGCAGCCCCGCGCACGCGAAGAGGTGGTTGCCGGAGACGACCGTCACGGACAGGTCCGGCCGCAATCGCAGGCCCGCCACCGCGCACCCCTCCAGCCGGTTGCCCTCCACGTCCAGCAGCGAGCCCGGGTCGGTGGGCGCCTCCGTCAGCAGGTGCCCCGCCGCGCCCAGGGCGGTGATGCCGGTGACGGTGTCGCGCACGGTGTTGTTCGCCAGGCGCACGCGGCCCTGCACGCCCGACACGAAGAGACCGTCCGCGGGCGACGGGAAGGTGTCGAAGACGGGGTCCCCGATGTCGCCGGGGTCCGGGGCCTCGCCGCGCGCGAGCTGCTCCAGCGCCTTGCGCAGCACGGCCAGGATGGGCTCCAGCTCCGTCATGGCGGTGATGACGGCGACGAGCGACGCGGAGACCTTGTCCGCGCGCTGGCGCAGGTACTCCTTGAGCCGTGCCACGCGCGACGCGTCGTCCTCCGCGGGGTCCAGGGCCTGCTCGACGGCGCGCAGCAGCACCGCGGCCGTCTGCAGCTCCGCCGTCACCGCGCTGGACTTCGCGACGGCCTCCTCCGCGAGGTTGGTGGGCTCGTCCACCAGCAGGTGCAGCGCCTGGAGCGCGGCGGCGCTGTTGGTGCCGCTGTCGGTGTCGAGCGCGTCGACCGCCTCGCTCACGCGCTTGAGCGCGAGGATGCGGAGCTTTCCCTGCACGCCCGCGATGTCCAGCACGCGCTCGTACTGGGTGAGGTAGAGCTGGAGCGAACCGGAGAGCACCGGGCCCGCGGCCAGCCCACGCATCGCCAGCACCAGCGCGCCCAGGGCGGAGACCCAGCGCTCCAGCGGCTCCGCCTTCACCGGCACGGGCGAAGGCGGCATGGGCAGCACCGGGAGCACGTCCAGCGTCGTCACTCGGATGCGGTCCAGGAGCCCCCGAGCGATGGCCACCTGCTCCAGGCGGCTCTGCGGCTGGGCGATGGCGGCGAGCACCGCCTGGTGCGCCTGGAGCGAGAGCGTGGACAGCTCCGCGTCGCCGCTCACCAATTCGCCCAGCTGTCCCACCGCGGTGCCGAACGCGCGCAGCTGCTTCTCCACCGTGTCGTCGGACTCGGTGACGAGGCCCGCCGCCTGCCGGTCCAGGTTGGTGGCGTACAGGCCGATGGTGGCCGTGCGCCCCTGCGCCGCGATGCGCGCCCCGTCCTCTGGCGCGACGTCCGTCGGGGGCAGCTGGCCGGTGGTGAAGTCCAGCACCTGCTTGAGCGTGGCGCGCATGCGGTCCACCACCGGCTGCAGCTGGCCGCCGGTGCGCTCCACGTCGCGGTAGTCCGCCTCCACCTGAGAGGCCAGCGCGGGGTGGAGCTCCTGGAGCTGATCCGACAGCGCCTCCTTGGACAGGCGCAGCTGCACGAGCACGTCCGTGTTGTCCTTCGCGCCCCTGGCGCCGGGCTGGAGCGGAAGCTGCTGCAACGCGGCCTGGGCGAAGGTGCCGATGATGGTCTTCTTGGGGCCCACCGCCTGACCGATGACGGGCTGTCGCGCGCGCTGCGCCTGCGCCTCGCGCAGCTGGGCCACCTGGCTCAAGGCCCCCGCCATCGTCACCAGGGCGGTCAGGTCGTCCGGTCCGCCCTGCACCCGGCCCAGGGCAGCGAGGAAGGCGTCCTTGACGGTGGAGGGCAGGCCCTGCACCAGCGAGTCGAAGGCGCCCTTGAGGCGGTCCGCCGTCTTCAGCACGGCGTCCTTGCCGGACACAGTGGCCAGGTCGAACTGGGCCACGGTGTCCCACGCCGACTGGGACACGTCGTCCGGAGCGGTGAAGCTGCACGCACGCGCCAGCGACGAGCGCACCGCGTGCGACGTCTTCGTGTGGTCGTTGAAGCCCTGGGCGGAGCGCATCTCCGCCACCTCGCGCACCAGCGTGTCGATGACGTTGGCGGGCGTGGTCCCGAGGTCCTCCAGCTCCCGCGCCAGGGTGTCCAGCGGCCCGTACAGCCCCCGGCCAATCTTCTGGCGGCCGTCCTCGTTGGCTCCCGTGTACTGCAACACGGTGGCGTACATGCCCACCACGGCGCCGTGCACGTCGGCGCGCTCCGGGCGGACGGTGGCGCTGGTGACACTGAGTTGCTGGAGCACCAGGGTGATGGGGGGCAGCTTCACCGGCCCCACCACCGGCGGTGGCTGCGCCTTCGTCACCGGCGCGTGCACGCCGTCCACCTCGTTGCCCTCCACGGTGATGCCGGAGCCGGACACGACGGCGATGCCCGCCGCGCGCACCTCCGCGTCCGGGAGGCCGGGGGCGCCGTAGGCGTCGGTCCGGCCTATCTGGAGCAGCCGGTTGCCTCGGACCTGCGCCTCGTCCACGCCCGCGAGCACCACCGCGCCCCGGAGCGTCAGCCGCTCCAGCCAGCGCAGCGCTGCGTCCAGGGGCGCGCGCACGCGGGGCGTGGCGTTGGCGAGCAGCGCCTCCACCAGCGGCCGGGGCCGGGCCCGCGCGTCCGCGCTCAGCGTGCCCTCCAGGCCCGGGTCCAACCGGGACAGCGCCAGCGTGTTGTCCGTCTGCGACGGCACGTCCGCGAGCGCCACCTGTTCGAAGCGGTTCTCCTCCACGCGCAGGCGCCCCACCGCGCCGCCAGTGCCCCAGGTGCGCACCGCCGCGTCGCCCAGCGCGCGCACCACGTTGCCCCGGATGCGCACGTCGAACACCGGGTGCGGACCGCCCAGCAGGATGCCGATGCCCGGCGTGGACTCGCCGTCGCCTTCGATGCGGTTGTCCACCACCTCCACGTCCGCGGCGGGGCGGCCGTTGGACGCACCGTCATCCAGGCCGTCGCCCACGACGATGCCGGCCACCACGCCCAGCACCGACGCGGCGGGCACGGCCGGAAGGGAGATCCAGCAGTCGCGCACGCGCAGCGCCCGGCCCGACAGCTGGATGCCCACCTGGAACAGGCCGTCCGACGCGGCGTTGCGGATCTCGTTGCCCGCGACGTCCACGCCGTCGCCAGCGACCTGGATGCCCACGGCCGCGGAGCCCAGGATTTGATTCTCCTCCACCACCACGCGGTCCACCGGCCCCGCCTGTCCCCCTTCCGCCAGGTCCTGCACGAGGATGCCCACGTGGAAGCCCTGGATGCGGTTGCCGCGCACCTCCACGCCGGCCAGCCGCCCGTCCGCCACGTGGATGCCCGTGGTCGCCTCTCCCAGCGGCTGGAGCCGGTTGTTCGTGATGGCCAGCGCGTCGACGAAGAGGCCCGCGCGCGGAAAGGCCGCGAGGAAGCGCTCCGCGAGGTACGGGGCATACGGCGCCACCGCGATGCCCGTCGCCGCGCCGACGCGGTTCTCGTCGATGACGATGCGCTCGCAGGTGCCCGTCACCAGCACGCCCGTCGCCTCCGAGCCGGCCTGGTTCGCCTGGATGTGGCAGCGGCGCAGCGTCACGCCGCTGGAGTCCGCAAGCGTCACCACGCCGTGCGGCAGCGTCGCCAGCGCGTCGAGCAACGGCTTCGCCTCCGGCACGTCCTCCAGCGGCTGGCCCGGGTGCAGCCGCTGCAGCTTGCGCAGTTGCACCAGCGTGGCCACCACGGAGCCCGCCGCGCGGCCCTGCCCGGGGACGATGGCCTTGATGCGGTCAGCGACCACGTCCACGAAGTCGGCCTCGGCGGACGGGTGCTTTACGTCGTCCTCCTCCAGCACGCGGTCGTCGTCCACTTCCACCAACGGCACGAAGCGCCGGCCGTCCGTCGTGGCCACGCTCGTCTTCACGGCCTTGACGACGGGTTGCAGGCCGCCGCCAATCACCACGTCCTCGAAGGGGGCCTCCACCAGCTTGAAGTCCTCGATGCGCACGTCCCCATCCAGGCCGCAGCGGTCCACGAAGAAGGCGCCTCCGGAGCCCTGGGTGCGCAGCTCGGTTGCCTCGCCGTCGCCCAGCAGGTGCACGGAGGACAGGTTGCGCAGGAGCACCGGGTGCTCCAGCTTGTAGCGGCCGGAGCGCACGAAGATGGAGCCGCCCTGCCCGCCCATCCGGTCCACGGCCGCCTGGAGCGCCTCGTCCCCGGTGATGCCTTCGAGCAGGTCCTGGTCCACGTCGCCGAAGCTGCGCACGCCGTCGCCCACCACCACCGTGAAGACGCCGGGGCCCACGACGCGCTCGGAGAGCTCCATCAGCCGGTCGCGCACCTGGGCGAGCGGCAGGTAGCGCGGGCGCAGATCCTCGAAGGTGCGCACGGCTCCGCCCGTCACGCGCGCCAGCGGCACGCAGTGGTGCACCGGGCCGTGCACGGGCGCGTCCGTGAGCTGCTCCACCTCGCCCCGGGCCGCGCCGTCCGCCGCGCGCACCCGCACGGTGAAGGACCAGTACTCCGTCGCGCGCCCTTCCGTGTTGGCGAAGGCCAGCGTGATGCCGTCGTCGAAGCGGTAGCGCACGTTCGGCACCAGCAGGTCGCCGCCATCCCACCGGCGCACCATCGCGCCCTGGTCGGGGCTGAAGGCGCGGCCCAGCGTGCCTCCCACCGGCAGCGACACGGGGTCCGTGGTGAGCACGGCGCTCGCGTCCGCCAGCTCCAGCTTGCCCGTGTCCGCCTGCACTCCTCGCAACCGCCGCAGCACCGGCAGCGACGGGCCCTCCGGCTGAAGCCGTGTGACGCGGTCTTCGATGACGACGAGGTCGCCCGCGCGCAGCTTCGCGGCGCTCTCGGGGGAGACCTGGAGCGTCATCGCATCCGCCGCCGCGGGCGCGGTGAGCGGCAGCACCGTGGAGCCGTTGTCGCGCGACCACAGCACCACCGGCTGCGCGCCGCCCCGGAAGAACTCCACGCGGAAGTGGAGGTTGTCGGAGCCCACGTAGCCCTCGCCCGTGGACGCGTTCTCCGTGGCGAGGCAGCGGTCGCGGCAGGGGTCCAGCGCCTCCGGCGGGAAGCGGTCCGGCAGCGCGCCCTTCGGGATGTTGGTGGTGAGGCGCGCTCCACTGGTGGGCGTGGGCAGGACTTCCGCGTCGGTGGCGGCCAGGCCCTGGAGCGCGCGCACCTGGGTGACGAGCCGCAGGCGCACGGTGGTGTCCTGGCCGTCCAGCGCGGGCTCCTCCAGGAACGCGTCGTCCAGGTGGGTGGTGGTCTGCTCCCAGCAGTCGAGGAAGAAGAAGTGGTGCCGCGTGCCGTCCGTGGGCAGCGCGGCCAGCGGGGTTGCTTCCGGCAGGTCCGGCTGCGCGGAGTAGCGCAGGTCCTGCTCCAGGAAGATGCGCACGCCGTCGAGCAGCATGCGGCCCGCGCCCGGCAGCGTCCCATCACCGCCCCGGATGACGACGTCCTCGCCCAGCGCCGCGTCATCCACGCGCAGCGCGGTCACCCACGTGCGGGCCACCGGCGGCAGGCCCAGGATGCCCCAGGTCTTCAGCTGCGTGGGATCCACGCCCGCGAACGCGGAGACGGGGAAGCGCACGTCGTTCCATCCGGAGGGGCGCTGGCCCAGGCCGGCGGAGATGATCGTCTCGTTCCCTTCCGTGTCCGCGACCACCACGCGCAGGTCGATGATCTCATCGTCGGTGGGCGGCCGCTCGAAGCGCACGCCGATGACGAGCGCCGACGCGGTGAAGTCCGTGCCGTCGGAGCGCGGCACGGCCGTGAGGTCCAACGGCGTGGGCAGCGTGCGGCGCAGCGCGATGTGGCCCCGGCTTCGCACCACGAAGGGCAGCGTCTCCGCGTCGTAGCGGTCCAGGCGCAGCTCGCGCGGGATGGTGCGTTCGTCGTCAGCGGGCAGCCCCTGCCCCGTCCAGCCGAGCACGTTGCGGATGGGGTCCACGAGGTACGTGTCGACGATGCGGAAGCCATCGTCGGGTGAGCCCTCGGCGACGTCGGCGGAGCGGCGGCGCGCGTCCACGGTGCGCAGCCGCACCTCCTCGTTCCAGTCGGCGTCGAGGCTCATGCGCCCCATCTGCTGGTAGACGCCGGAGAATCGCCGGGCTTCGTCGAAGCGGGACCTGGAGGTGTACGCTTTCACGGTCATGATCGGCTCATCCGATTGAGGTCGTCCTGGCTGCGGTCGGCGTGGAAGGGCGTCACGCCAATGGGCATGCCGTCGTCGGTGCGCGCGGACAGCTCGCGCTCGTGGTCGGAGCGCTCGCCGTGGGCACCGGGGACTCCGCCGCGCTCGGAGGCGTGGAGCGCTTCGGGGCCGTTGTTGTCGCCCAGGACGAGGTAGCCCGGGTCCGTCTGGCGGTTGGATTGGAAGGACACCGTGTGCACCCGCGACTGGTGCGACACCGGAGGCTGTCCGCCGCGCGCGTGGAGGCTGTAGCGCAGCCAGCCCAGGTCCGGCCGGTCCGTGCGCACCTCGCCCGCGAAGGCGCAGGAGGACGCCTCCAGCACGCCCGCCTCCGTGGCGCCCAGCACCGTGCAGTGCCGCAGCCGCACGCGAGCCCCCGCCGCACGGATGGCGACCGCGTCCCGGTCCCCCGCGTCGAAGGTGCAGCCCGCGGCGACGAGGTGCACCCAGGGCGGCAGCTCGATGACGCCCACCATGCAACCGTAGAGGCGCAGCTCCACGTCAGCGGGAGGCAGCGAACGCCGCGCGCTGATGTCCTGGTGCCCACCGCCCGGCATCCACAGGCCCACCTGCCCGGGCGCGCCCAGGTTGCACCAGCGCAGGTCCGCCTGCCCCCGCGCGAGCACCAGCTCCAGCCTTCCCGCGAGCCACAAGCCCGCGAGCCACAAGCCCGTGGCCGCGCTGCCTCCGAAGCCCGGGTAGAGCGCCAGCGAGAGGCCGTGCTCGTCCGCGCCGATGCAGGGGGCCGCGCCCGTGTCCGCGGCGAAGAGGGACAGCCCGCTGTCGAGCCCCTGTGACAGACGCTCCGTCGGCAATCGCGGCGAACCGATGAGGCCCAGCACCGGGGGCGTTCCGGAGTTGAGCCCTTCCGCGACGGTCGCGACGATGGGCCGCTCCTGGCCTCCGGCCGCCAGCACTCCGCCCGCGCGCTCCGGGGAGATCCACGCGGTGACGGGAAGGCCGCTGCCGGAGCGGTCGCCAGGACGGTCCGGAGGGTCGATGAATGGGAGGTCCGGCTCCGCCCAGGCGGCGGGCGGACGGCGGTCCGGTGGGAGCAGCCCCGCGCCCAGCGAGGCGCCGCGCCCTACCCGCGCGGAGACGGTGACGCGGCCCACGGGTGCGTCGTCCTGGAGCACGACGCGGCCCAGGCGCGGATCCACCGCGACGATGCCGGAGGCGTTGCTCGGAGCGAGCGTCGTCCACGGGCCCAGGCTGCGCTGGCGCAGCTTGAACGGCTGACGCTTCAGCCGTCCGGGAATCGAGTAGCGCCGCGCGCCGCCGACCACGGAGGCATCCCGGGAGTGGTACGCGCCACCGGGCCGGGAGTCGAGCGGGAGCGGCTGGCCCTCGCGCGGTTCAATGAACACGGCGCCGTCGTTGGCGACGTTGAAGCGCAGGAGTTCATCCGGCAGCAGGGCCAGCTCCGGAAGGAAGGCCAGGTGTCCGCGTCCGCCCAGTGAGAAGACGACTTCCGACGCGGGCAGCGGCACCGGCTCCACGAGGAGCACGCGGCCGTCGACGTACAGCGCCTCTCCTGGAACCGGAGGGTTCGTGCCCGCGGGCTCCAGTGGTCCCGCGACCCACGCGCCCTCTCCTGCCTTCAGCGTCATCCGGCAGGGACGCGTCGTGTCCGCCCAGACGAGCGCCTCCAGACCCTCAGCGGTCGGTGCCGCCACGAGCAGGCCGGGCAGATTCGCGGTGATGGGCAACGGGGCCAGGGGACGCCAGGCTGGACTCGCGGAGGCCGGGTCGCAGGCCATCACCGGCACGGCCAGCTCGCCCGTCACGGCCTCGCCGCCCAGGAGCACCAGTCCCTGCGGCGTGCTCAGCAGCGTCGCGGCCTTGCGCTCCTGGCGGTTGCGCACCGCATGGGGCCGCCACGGTCCGCCCGCGACCGGCAGCGACCAGAGGTCTCCCGTGGGTGCGCCGCCCAGGTCGCCGCCATGGACGAAGAGCCGGCCACTCCGCACGCACAGGCCAGGCGCCAGGCGCGCGGAGGGCTGACGTGGGCTCGCGGTGTCCAGCCGCGCTCCCGTCGGAGTGGCTGTATCCAGGCCCGTCACCGACCACACGCCCAGCTTTCCCGCCCCATCCGGTGCCACCAGCAGCAGCGCGTCTCCAACGACGGCGAGGGACATGCCCGGACCGTCCGGAGGCAGCGCACCGCCCAGCTCCGCCACCTGCCAGGGCGCACCGTCGGCGCTCGCGTCGAAGCGGGCGAGGCGCAGGCTGCCGTCCGCGAGGTGTTGCTCGATGCGCGCGACCCACGGGGTGCCCGACAGGTCCACGCGGACGGCGTTGCTGCGGGGCGGTCCCTGACGGAGGCCCGCGGCGAGGGTGCGCCACGAGCCGTCCACGTCGCGCAGGCGCGGCTCGCCGCTCACGCGTTCGACGAGGAGCGCCGCCGTGGTGCCACCCAGGAGCTGGTTCGCCTCCGGTGCGACGGTGACGGTGTTCAGCGCGCCCGATGTCAGCTCCGTGGACAGGAGCACCGTGTCCGAGTTCTCACGCGCGGCGAGCAGCGTGAGGCGCCACGTGTCCCCCGGCGAGGGCCGGCCCCGGTCCGCGAACCGGAGCGTGGGGGCAGGCCCGACGGGCGCGGTCGGCAGCGGTCCACGCAGGAGCGGCAGGGCCTCCGGCCCCACCAGCGGAATGCCGTCAACGGAGACGGTGATGGCATCCGCGCGCTCGGCGGCGTCGGCGTCCTCGGCCAGGGCGGTGGGGGTGAGCAGCATCGCCGCCGTGCGCCCCGTGGCGAGCGACGGGGGTGCGGGCTCATGGCGCGCGGTGAGGCCGCCGGTGAGGTCCGGGCGCTCCAGCGGCTTGAGCCACACCAGGGGACCATCGCGGTCCAGCGGATCCACGCGGAAGCCCCGGTAGCCGTTGGGCAGGGTATGCACCGTGGACGGCGTGACTTCCTCCAGCTCCACCGGCGTCAGTCGCGCGGTGCGGATGAGAGCCACGTCCGGACGCGCCCAGCCCAGCAGGTCCAGCGTGCGCGGCGACGCGGCATGGCGGCCGGCATCCGCGCTCCCCAGCCGGCGCAGGGCCTGGTCCAGCGTCTCTCCCGGGGCGATGCCAATGACGGGACCGCGCTCCACGACACCGTCGCGGGGACGCTCGATGCCGGGTGAGCGGCGGGTGAGCGGATCCGCGAGCCCGATGGGATCCCACACCACCGCGCTGCGACCGCGCCAGGGCAGCAGGTCGTTGAGGTCCTGGGTCTCCAGCAGGGAGCGGAAGGACTCATCCACCTCCGCGTCCCAGAGGCTGGTGACGGAGAGCACCTCCTCCAGCGACGCGAGCGTGCCCTTCCGCCTGCGCCACGCCACCGCGCGAGCCACCACCCCGCGCTGCACCCGAGGGTCGTCCGTGAGCAGCCGCGCGCCCATCAACTCCGCGAGCAACGGCAGCGCCTGCGGACCGGCGCGCTCCACGAAGTGGTCATCCCAGAGCTGGTCCACCGCGCGGGAGAACGCGTCCAACTCCATGCCCAGCACGGCGAGCAGCTTGAGGAGCGGCTGGTCCGCGAGCGTGGAGTCCCGCGCCGTGTAGAGGCCCGGGAGCAGTTGAATCAATCGCTGAGAGGGAGGGCTCATGGGAAGCGCACCTCCAAACCTGTCCGACTGTCGGACAGGTTTCCGCAGCCCGGTTGGTGCGGAGGCCCCCTCGGCCCGGGCTCTCCAAACTGGTCCGACTGTCGGACCAATTCGTGCGGTGCGCCGCCGCCGGGGAGTCCCAGCCGGGTTCTCATCTTCTCATCCATGTGGACAGGACCCATGTCCAAGGGCCTGGAGCGGTGGTCGGACAGGCGCGGCGAGGCGTGGCTCATAGGTCCTGGGCCTCCTCGTAGGACAACTCGACGCCGTCGCTTTCGCCGGATGGGGGTGCCCAGGCCAGCAGCTCGCCGGGCGTGGTGGCGATGCGCTCGAAGAGGGCCGGCGGCGTGCCTTCGCGGTGCAGCCGCTGCACCACCACCGAGCGCAGTCCATCAATGCCCGCGAGCGCTCCGTACACGTCCGACAGCTGGAGGTCCTGGCCCAGCTCCACGCGGTCCGGATCCAGCAACCCCAGGTCCCGCTCCGGGTCGCGGTCCACGCCCAGGCGCAGGCGCGTCTCCTGGAGCACCGCAACCGGATCCGCGCCCTTCACCACGCGCAGCAGCACCTTCAACCGCACTTCCACGCGCTGCCGGTTGATCAGGTGCAGCTCCACCCCCGGGGCCACCCGCGCCGCCAGGTGCGCGGTCAGCGCTTCCAGGTCGGACGCGCGCAGGGCCGCACCCTCAGGCCCGGACACCACCACCTTCAAGGAACGGCGGCGCACGGCATCGCGGAACACGTTCGCGCGGTGCACGCCGTCGAATACCAACGTCAGCGCGAGCACGTCCGGCAGCGACACCGCGCGGTCCATCGCACCCACCGTGGCGGGCCCACGCACGCGCGCCAGCGCGGGGGCCTCCGGGTCCGTGCCACCGGCCAGCGGCAGGGGGTTGAAGGTCTTCTCCACGCAGGGATTCGGGGTCGCCATCGCCATCAACCGCAGCGCGGCCCGGTTGCCGCTCGTCCCCCGCCCCACGCGATACCGGACCCGCACCTCCGCGCCCAGGGGCAACGCCGAGCCATGGTCCTCGCCGCCGAAGCGCAGTCGCGCGGCGCCGGCCGGCAGCGGCTCCACCGCGAAGGCCAGCTCATCCGGCGCCGCGTCGAGGAGCGAATCCACCGGATGCCACGCGCGTCCCCCCACCGTCAGGGACACCTCCGGCCGGCGGCCTCCCGCGTGGCTCGCGTCGCGCAGCCACGTCACCGGCCCGTGAAGCAACGGCACCGTGCGCAGGTCCAGCGCGGGCACGGCGACCTCCTCCACCGTCGAGCCCTCACTGACGAGCGTGTTGTTGCCCAGCAGCACCACCCGGTCCAACGCGTACGCGCGCGACAGCGGCGGCTGGAACGTCACCTGCGTCATCGGCGTGCGCTGACCCGGCGGAACCTCCATGCGCACGCGCAGCACTCGCAGCGCTTCGCGGTAGAGCCGCTCGGTGCCCTTCACGCCGCCGGGGCCCAGGCGTTCCACGTCCTCGGCCAGCACCAGCCAGTCCCCCGGACGCACCGGAGGCTCCTGCGACGACAGCCCGGACGCATCCGTCAGCGCCAGCAGGTAGACCGTGTCCGTAC
>NZ_RAVW01000297.1 GCF_003611585.1 Corallococcus exercitus
CTCGGTGAGCTGGACGAGGGATTCCACGATGGGACGGAAGCTTTCCCCTGAACGCGAGGTGGGCGCCACCTCCTTTCGCCGGTAGGCTTCGCCCCCTCATGAAGGCCCATCAGAAGATGCTCCTCGGCATTTCCATCGGCGCGGTGGCCGGGCTCGTCTGCAACGCCGTGTTCGGGAGCGCGGACTGGCTCACCTGGACCGTCGAGCACGTCACCAACCCCCTGGGGCAGATCTTCATCCGCCTGCTCCTGATGCTGGTCGTGCCGCTCCTGTTCTCCGCGCTCGTCGTCGGCGTGGCGGAGCTGGACCTCAAGCAGGTGGGACGGCTGGGCGCCCGCACGCTGGGCTACACCGTCGTCTTCTCCGTCATCTCCGTGCTCATCGGCCTGTTGCTCGTCAACACGCTCAGGCCCGGGGACGGCCTGAGCGACGAGGCCCGCGCCCTGGCCCGCACGGGCACGGCCATCAAGGCCGCGCCGCCCCCCGGGGACACCTCCGCGGGCGCGCTCTTCATGTCCATGGTGCCCACCAACCCGGTGAAGGCCGCGGCGGACGGGGACATGATTGGCCTCATCGTCTTCTCGCTCATCTTCGGCCTGGGCATGGCGCTCACCCCGGGCGAGCCCGCGCAGCGGCTCAAGGACGTCGTCCAGGGGCTCTACGACGTGATGATGAAGCTCATCGACGGGGTGCTGAAGCTGGCGCCCGTGGGCGTGGGCGCGCTGCTGTTCTCCATGACGGCGCGGCTGGGCTTCCACATCCTGGGACAGCTGGCGTCGTACGTGGGCGTGGTGCTGCTGGCGTTGAGCATCCACATGTTCGTCATGTACTCGCTGTCCGTGCGCTTCCTGGGCGGACGCAACCCGGTGGAGTTCTTCCGCTCCTGCCGGCTGGCCATCGTCACCGCCTTCTCCACGTCCTCCTCCAGCGCCACGCTGCCCACCGCGCTCAAGGTCGCGGAGGAGAACCTCCAGCTGCCGCGCAACGTGTCGCGCTTCGTGCTCACCGCCGGCTCCGCCATGAACCAGAACGGCACCGCGCTCTTCGAGGGCGTCACCGTCCTCTTCCTCGCGCAGGTGTACGGCGTACCGCTGGGCCTGGGGCAGCAGGCGACCATCATGTTCATCTGCGTGCTGGCGGGCATCGGCACCGCGGGCGTGCCGGCGGGCTCCATCCCCGTCATCGCGATGATCCTCGGCATGTTCCACATCCCCGTGGAGGGGCTGGGCCTCATCCTCGGCGTGGACCGCTTCCTGGACATGTGCCGCACCGTGCTCAACGTGACAGGAGACCTGGCCGCCGCGGTGTACGTGTCGCGCGGCGAACCCCCCGACCGGCCGGTCGGCGAGGAGGCGGCGGAGTCCCCCGCGGCCTGACATGGTGGCACCCCGGTTCCACCTTTGACCGAAGTCCCATCCGCCGTCCCCGAAGCCAAGGAGCTTCCGCCGCATGAAAATCGCCAACGGTCGCGTCGTCGCGCTCGAGTACCGCCTCCACCTGGGGGACGGGCAGGTCATCGACCAGAGCGCCCCGGGCCAGCCGCTCGCCTATCTGCACGGGCACAAGCAGATCGTCCCCGGCCTGGAGGGCGCGCTGGACGGCCTGGGGGCGGGGGAGAGCAAGCAGGTGGTGGTGAGCCCGGATCAGGGCTACGGCAACCACAACCCGGAGGGCGTGCGCACCGTCCCTCGCAGCATGCTGCCGCAGGGCTTCACGCCCCAGGTGGGCCAGACGCTGATGGCGCAGACGGAGGACGGCAACATCCCCCTGCGCATCCAGACGGTGAACCCGGACTCCGTCGTGGTGGACTTGAACCACCCGCTCGCCGGCAAGACGCTCCACTTCGACGTCACCGTGCGCGAAGTGCGTGACGCGACGCAGGAAGAGCTCACGCACGGCCACGTGCACGGGCCGGGCGGCGCGCACGAGTAACGCCGCCGGACGGCACGGAGCGTTTCGTTCCTTCGGGGGGCGTGAACTATCTTGCGCCCCCCATGGCTCCTCCCGTCCCGAACCCCAGCCAGCTCCGCGTCCCCGCGCCTGACCCCGCCGCCGTCCCGGAACGGCCTGGCGCCTCCGCGGCGATGGATCCGGAGCTGTACTGGCGGGAGCACGTCTACCAGGGCGGCGCGCGGCAGCTCACCGTGCGCGCCGTCATCGCCGGGATGCTCATTGGCGCGGTGATGTGTCTGTCCAACCTCTACGTCGTCCTCAAGACGGGCTGGAGCCTGGGCGTCACCATCACCGCGTGCATCCTGGCCTTCGCGGTGTTCAGCACGCTGCGCTCGCTGAAGCTGCTGCGCGGTGAGTTCTCCGACCTGGAGAACAACGCCATGGGCTCCGTGGCGTCCGCCGCGGGCTACATGACGGGCGGCGGCAACATGGCCGCGGTGCCCGCGCTGCTGATGCTCACCGGCACGCTGCCGTCGTCCGGCTGGCTGATGCTGTGGTTCGCCGTCATCTCCGCGCTGGGCGTCTTCGCCGCCATCCCCATCAAGCGCCAGCTCATCAACATCGAAGCGCTGCCGTTCCCCACCGGCACCGCGACCGCGGAGACCATCCGCGCGCTGCACGGCCACGGCGAGACTGCCCGCAGCAAGGCGCGGCTCCTGGGCATCGCGGGGCTGGTGGGCGCGCTGCTGGTGCTGGTGCGCGACGCGCGCTTCAGCTGGCTCAAGAACCTGCCGGAGAAGGTGAGCCTGCCGTTCACCATCCTGGGCCGCGAGGCCGGCAAGTGGTCCCTGTCCTTCGACTTCAGCCTGTTGCTCATCGGCGCGGGCGCGCTGGTGAACTTCCGCACCGGCTGGTCCATGCTCCTGGGCGCCATCCTCAACTACGGCTTCCTGGCGCCGGCCATGTTCAGCCAGGGCGTCATCCCGGAGGTGACGTACAAGGCCATCAACGGCTGGTCGCTGTGGACGGGCTCCGCGGTGCTGGTGTCCTCCGGCCTGCTGTCGTTCGCCTTCCAGTGGCGGAGCGTGGTGCGCTCCTTCTCCGCGCTGGGCTCGCTGGTGGGCAAGAAGCCCCAGGAAGGCGCGCGCGAGGATCCGCTGGCGGACATCGAGTGCCCCCCGGCGTGGTTCCCCCTGGGCTTCGCGCTGCTGGGCCCGGTGGCCGTGTTCCTCATGGCCTACCTCTTCCAGATTCCCTGGTGGGCCGGCGTGCTCGCGCTCCCGCTGGCGGTGGTGATGGGCGTCGTCGCGTCGCGCGTGACGGGGGAGACGGACACCACGCCCACCAAGGCGCTGGGCCCCGTCACCCAGCTCATCTTCGGAGGCCTGGCGCCGGGCAACATCCCCGCCAACGTGATGAGCGCCAACGCCACCGGCGGCGTGGGGCTGCACTCGGCGGACCTGCTCACGGACCTCAAGTCGGGGTGGCTCTTGGGCGCGTCGCCGCGTCAGCAGTTCTTCGCGCAGCTGTTCGGCGTGGCCGCGGGCGCCGTGGTGGTGGTGCCCATCTTCAACCTGCTGGTGCCCACCGCGGACGTGCTGGGCTCGGAGCAGTTCCCCGCGCCCTCGTCCATGGTGTGGGCCGGCGTGTCGAAGATGCTCGCCTCCGGCGTGTCCGCGCTGCACCCCACCGCGCGCGTGGGCGCCCTGGCCGGGGCGCTCCTGGGCATCACGCTGGTGCTGCTGGAGCGCTGGGCCCATCCGAAGGTGAAGGCCTTCATCCCCACCGCGTCCGGCCTGGGGCTGGCCATGGTCATCCCCGGCTCCAGCTCCATCAGCCTCTTCGTGGGCGCGGCGCTGGCGGCGCTCATCAAGCGCCTGAAGCCGAAGCTCGCGGAGGCCACGGTGCTGCCCGTCAGCTCCGGCTTCATCGCGGGCGAAAGCCTCCTGGGCATCGCCATCGCGATGGTGAAGGCCTTCGGCTTCATGCCGAAGTAGCGGCGCCTCTTCAGTCCACCTTGCTGGTGGCCCAGGACACGCCCGCGACGAACCGGAAGGTGGGCGTGTCCAACCCCGCGCCCACGCCCGGGCCTCCCATGACGTACAGGTCCAGGCTGGACAGGGCGTGGCGGCGGATGGCGATGAGCAGCTCCGCCCCCATGCGCCCTCCGTCCAGCGGGATGCCCGTGAGCACGCTCACCTCGCCGCGCGTCGTCTCGCCGTTCAGCGACGTCACCGTGGCGCCCAATCGCAGCTCATTGCCCACGACGTCTCGCGGGTCGTAGGACGCGGGGGCCAGGTCCTGGCGCTTGCGCAGAAACACGCCGGCCTCGCCGCCCACCTGGAAGCCCTCGCCCACGTAGCCCAATTGCAGACGCGGCTGCCACGCGTAGTCCTCGTGCGCCAGGGCCTCGCGGCTGCCCACGGGCAGGCCCGCCGTCAGCGCCACCGCCAGGTTGATGGGCGCGCCGCGCGTCTGGCGCAGCAGCGCCGCCCGGGCGGTCAGCCACGGCGTGGCGAGGCCCCCGGAGTCCGGCCCGAAGTACTCCAGCGTCGGCTTCCCCCCCTGCGACAGGATGAAGGGCACGTCCGCCCCCACGTCCATCCACGACAGCACGCCGATGCCCACCGTCAGGTGGGCCGTCATCTTGTTCTCGACCAGGCCCGTGCCATCCCCGGGCTCCCAGCGTGTCTGGAAATGCAGGGGCAGATGCTCGTAGTGGTAGTTCAAACTCACCCGCAGCTGCCCGGCCGCCAACGTTCGGCCCGTGGCCACCACCAACGACCCCAGGGCCGCCGGGTCCAGGTGCAGCCGTTGCAGGTCGAATACGGGCAGCGGGCTCTTGGGGCCGCTCTCCAGGGCGTGGGCGGAGAAGGGGAGGGACAAGAGGGCAGCGGCGAGGACCGAGGCCGGACGAAACACGTGACGACTCCCGAGGCGGAGGGACGCGGACTCTAGCCAGAGTCCCCCTGCCCGGAAATCATGCACGCGGGTGTCACCAATTGATGGTTGTCCTACGCAAGGACCGCCGCGTCAGGCCGTGCCGGCCGCCAGGTCCTGCAATTCCTGCCATCGCGTATAGAGCCGGTCCACTTCGGCGGTGGCGGCCTCCAGGGACTGGTTGACCTCCGCCACCTTGGAGCCCTGGCTGTAGACGGCGGGGTCGGCCAGCTTCGCCTCCAGCTCCGCCTTGCGCTTCTCCGCGGCCTCGATGGTGGCCTCCATGCCGTCCAGCTCGCGCTGGTCCTTGTAGGAGAGCTTCCCGGGCTTCTTCTGCGCGGGCTTCGCGGCGGACTCCTCGCGGGGCGGGGGCTCGTCCTTCTTCGGCGCGGCGGCCTTGAGCGCGGCGGCCTGCGACTGCTCGCGCAGCCGCTTGTACATGTCGTAGTTGCCCTCGTAGCGGGTGACCTTGCCCTCGCCGTCGAAGGAGAGGATGGCGGTGGCCACCTTGTCGAGGAAGTACCGGTCGTGCGTCACCAGCAGCGTGCTGCCCGCGAAGTCCAGCAGCAGGCGCTCCAGGATGTTGAGCGTGACGATGTCCAGGTCGTTGGTGGGCTCGTCCAGCACCAGCACGTTGGCCCCTTCCAGGAACAGCCGCGCCAGGAGGAGCCGGTTGCGCTCGCCGCCGGACAGCGCGCCCACCTTCATGCGCTGCATGGGCACCGGGAAGAGCAGGTCCTCCAGGTAGTCGCGCAGGGCCACCTTCCGGTCCGCCAGCTCCACGTGGTCCTCGCCGTTGGAGGCCGCGTCGTACACCGTCTGGTCCGGATCCAGCTGGGCACGCTGCTGGTCGTAGTAGGCGACCTTGGTGTTCTTCCCGATGACGAGCTTGCCGCTGTCCGCGGGGATTTCGCCCAGCATCACGCGCAGGAAGGTCGTCTTGCCCACGCCGTTGGGGCCCAGGAAGCCCACGCGCTCGCCGCGCTGGAGGCGGAAGTCCACGCCGTCCAGCACCTTGCGGTCGCCAAAGGACTTCTTCAGCCCTTCCGCCTCGATGACGGTGTGGCCCAGCCGGGGCGCCGCCACCACCTTCAGGTCCGCCACCTTGGGGCGCTGGAAGCCCTTCTCCGCCAGGAGCTTCTGCGCCCTTTCAATGCGGGCCTTGCTCTTGGTGCGCCGCGCCTCCGGGCCCTTGCGCAGCCACGCCACCTCCTGGGCAATCCAGCGTCCGCGCTTGTGCTCCGCCGTCTCCGCGTTCTCCTGGGCGACGAGCTTCTGCTCCACGTAGGCCGCGTAGTTGCCGGGATACGAGATGAGCCCGCCGCCGGGCTGGATTTCGACGATGCGGTCCACCAGGTCGTCCAGGAAGTAGCGGTCGTGCGTCACGAGCAGGAGCGCCCCGGGAAGCTTGTCCAGCTCGTCCTCCAGCCAGTCCACGGTGTCCGCGTCCAGGTGGTTGGTGGGCTCGTCCAGGAGCAGCAGGTCCGGGCGCGTGAGCAGGGCGCGGGCAATGGCCACGCGCTTGCGCAGGCCGCCGGACAGCTGCGCCACCGGCCGGTCCCAGTCCTTCACGCCCAGCCGGTCCAGGAGCGTCTTCGCGTGGTGCTCCGTGTCCCAGCCGCCCGCCTGTTCAATCCGGTCGCTCAGGGCGGACAGCTGCTCCAGCATCTTCTGGGTGGCGTGCGCGGGGTCCGCCTCCAGCTTCCGCGACAGCTCCGTGTGCGCCGCCAGCGCGTCCTTCAGCGGCGCCTGGGACACGGCCAGCTCGCTCTGCACGGTGGCGCCTTCGGGGAACTCCGGCTCCTGGGGCAGGTAGGTGACGCGCGCGCCCCGGCGCAGCTGCAATTCGCCCAGGTCCGGCTTCGCCGCGCCTGCGAGGATTTTCATCAGCGACGACTTGCCGGAGCCGTTGACGCCCACGAGCCCCACGCGCTCGCCCTCCTCGATGGTGAAGGTGAGGCCCTCGAAGACGGTGCGGCTGCCGAAGGCGAGCTGGACGTTGGCGGCGCGAAGCAGCGTCACGGGAAGAGACCTCCTCGAAGGGGGACAACGCGAAGCGGTGGGGGACGACAAAAGCGAAAGGGCGCCCCCCATTGAAGCGGGGAGCGCCCTTCCTACAGCCAGTGCGGCGTGGGCACCCGGACTACTTGCGGGCGGCCTGCTCCGCGGCCTGCTTCTCCTTGTACTGCGCCATCAGGGCCTCCGCCTCGTTGCGCGGGACCGGCGAGTACCTGGCGAACTCCATCGTGAACTCGCCCTTGCCCTGGGTCGCGGAGCGCAGGTCGGTGGAGTAGCCGAACATCGTGTTCAGCGGCACTTCCGCCACCGCCGTGACGTAGCCCTCGGCGGTGCCCGTCTCCATGATGGTGCCGCGGCGCTGGTTCAGCTGGCCGACGACGGAACCCTGGAAGTCTTCCGGAGCCGTGACTTCCACCTTCATGATCGGCTCGAGGATGACCGGCTTGGCGGCGGCGTAGCCTTCACGGAAGCCCATGATGGCGGCCGTCTTGAAGGCCATTTCGGACGAGTCCACCGCGTGGAACGCGCCGTCGTTGATGACCACGCGCAGGCCCACCACGGGGAAGCCGATGAGGCTGCCCTTCTTCACGGCCTCCTGGAAGCCCTTGTCGCACGCGGGGATGAACTCGCGCGGGATGGAGCCACCGACGATGTCGTCCACGAACTCGTACTGCTGCACGGCGTCCGAGGGCAGGGGCTCGACGTAGCCGCACACGCGCGCGAACTGACCGGAACCACCGGTCTGCTTCTTGTGCGTGTAGGCGAACTCGCCCTTCTGGGAGATGGTCTCGCGGTACGCCACCTGGGGCTTACCGGCGACCACCTCGCAGTTGTACTCGCGCTTCATGCGCTCGATGTAGATCTCCAGGTGGAGCTCGCCCATGCCGCTGATGATGGTCTGCGCGGACTCTTCGTCACGGCGCACGCGGAAGGTGGGGTCTTCCTTGTGGAAGCGGTTGAGCGCCTTGGAGAAGTTCGCCAGCGTGTCGCGGTTCTTCGGCGTGACGGCCAGCGAGATCACCGCGTCCGGCACGAACATGGACGTCATCGTGTACTGCACGGTGCCGTCGGTGAACGTGTCGCCGGAGGCGCACTCGATGCCGAACAGCGCGACGATGTCGCCGGCCGTGGCGTCGTTGACGTCGTGCATTTCCGACGCGTGCATGCGGACGATGCGCGGAACCTTGACCTTCTTCTGGTTCACCTGGTTGACGATGAAGTCACCCTTGCTCACCTTGCCCTGGTAGATGCGCATGTAGGTGAGCTGGCCGTAGCGGCCGTCTTCCAGCTTGAACGCCAGGCCGACGAAGGGCTTGGACGGGTCCGACTCCAGGATGACCTTGGCCTCGTTGTTCTTCTGGTCGAGGGCCTCGTTGGTCGCTTCCTTGGGGTTCGGCAGGTAGCTGCACACCGCGTTCAGGAGCAGCTGCACGCCCTTGTTCTTGTACGCGGAGCCGCACATCACCGGCGTCATCTTCAGCGCGATGGTGGCGCGGCGCACGGCGGCGCGCAGCTGGGGCTCGGTGATGGAGCCCGGGTCCATGAGGAACGCCTCGCCCAGCTCGTCGTCGACGTTGGCGATGCCTTCGATCATCTCGTCACGGCGCAGCTTGGCCTCGTCCAGCATGTCCGCGGGGATGGCCTCCTCGCGCACGTGCTCGCCGTTCTCACCGTCGAAGTAGTACGCCTTCATCGACAGCAGGTCGATGAGGCCCTGGAAGCGGTCCTCGGCGCCGATGGGGTACTGGAGCTTCACCGCGTGGTGGCCCAGCTTCTCCTTCAGCTGCGAGGCGACGCGATCATAGTTCGCGCCCGAGCGGTCCATCTTGTTGATGAACGCGATGCGCGGAACCTTGTAGCGCTTCATCTGGCGGTCCACCGTGATGGACTGCGACTGCACGCCCGACACGGAGCAGAGCACCAGGATGGCACCGTCGAGGACGCGGAGCGCGCGCTCCACCTCGATGGTGAAGTCCACGTGTCCCGGGGTGTCGATCAGGTTGATGTTGTGGTCGCCCCACATCGCGTACGTGGCGGCGGACTGGATGGTGATGCCCTTCTCACGCTCCAGGTCCATCGAGTCCATGATCGCGCCCACGCCGTCCTTGCCGCGGACCTCGTGGATCTCGTGGATCTTGCCCGTGTAGAACAGGATGCGCTCGGAGAGCGTCGTCTTGCCCGAGTCGATGTGGGCAGAGATACCGATGTTACGAATCTTCTCGATGGGTACGTTGGAGGCCACGATCCGGTCCTTCTTCGATTGAAAAAATTGCCTGAGGGAACAGAGCAGGCGGGGCCCTTACTTCCCACAGGACCCAGTTACCAGACAAATCCGCATGACGTGGGGCGTACATCCGCCTACGTTCCGCCGTCCCTGTTCCGACTGAGGTCTCATAACAATGAGCGCGAGCGAAAACTTCTCCCTGGCCCGGGCATGGCTCAAGGCCTTCAACGCCCACGACGTCACCGCGCTGGTTGCCCTGTACGCGGAGGATGCAACACACACCTCGCCCAAGATTCGCGTCCTGCATCCGGAGACGGGCGGGCGCCTGGTGGGCCGGCCGGCCCTGGAGCGGTGGTGGAGGGACGCCATCGCCCGGCTGCCGGGCCTGCGCTACGAGGAGACGGCCCTCACGGCGGACGGGGACCGGGTGTTCATGGAGTACCTGCGCCACGCGCCCAACGAGGCCCCCCTGCCGGTGGCGGAGGTGCTGGAGGTGAAGGGCGGGCGCATCGTCGCGTCACGCGTCTACCACGGCTAAGGTGCCCTCCATGGCGAACCCTCCCAACAGCTTCGACCGGGACTTCGGATACCTGCTGCCCTTCATGGACAAGGTGGCGGCGGCCGCCTCCAGCCTGCCGGACGCGTCCGCCCGTGAGGAGCTGGTGCGGCTGATGGCGGAGGAGAAGGTTCGCTGGGAGCGCATCCGCTCGTTGCTCCAGGGCGCCCCGGGGCGGGGCGGCGCCTCCACGGGGGCTGCCCCCAAGCCGTCGGCCTCGAAGGCCGCGCCGCCCGCCGTCGCGCCCCCCCTGGCCCGGGTGTCCGGGGACGGGGTGAACCGGGCGGCCCGGCTGGAGTCGGGCCTCACCGTGGGCAGCCTCAAGGACTCGCGCTAGCGCGGGGGCTCAGGCGCTGCTGACGCGGACCTGATCCAGCGCGTCGTAGGTGGCGGCCTTGTAGGCCTCCGACAGCGTCGGGTAGTTGAAGCAGGTCTCCACGAAGAGCTGCGCGGTGGCGCCGGTGAGCAGCGCGGTGAGCCCCACGTGCACCAGCTCCGAGGCCTGCTCGCCCAGCACGTGCACGCCCAAGAGCTTCATGTTGTCGCGGTGGAAGAGCAGCTTCAGCATGCCCTGCCGCTCCCCGATGATCTGCCCGCGCGGGTTGGTGTCGAAGGTGGCCCGGCCGACGACGTAGGGGACGCTGCGCGAGCGCAGGGACTCCTCCGTGTCGCCGGCCATGGACACCTCCGGGATGGTGTAGATGCCGTAGGGCAGGATGGGCGTGAGCGTGCGCTTGCCCGGGCCGAACGCGTGCTCCACGGCGATGCGGGCCTGCTCCATGGACGTGGAGGCCAGCGCCGGGAAGCCGATGACGTCCCCCACCGCGTAGATGTGCGGCACGGCCGTCTGGTACGCGAGCCCCACTTCAATCTGCCCGCGCTTGCCCTGCTTGATGCCCAGCGCCTCGATGCCCAGGCCCGCGGTGTTCGACGTGCGGCCGGAGGCGACCAGCACCTGATCCGCCTCCAGCACCTCGCCGGTGGACAGCTTCAGGCGGATGGGCTCCTCGTGCGACTCCGGGACGTGCGCGGACTCCACCGTCTGGCCCAGGCGCAGCCGCACGCCCAGCGTCTCCATGCAGTCACGCAAGAGCTGGCCAATCTCCACGTCCAGGAAGGACAGCAGCTCGTTCTTCACCTCCACCAGCGTCACCGGGATGCCAAGCGCGGCGAACATGCACGCGTACTCGCAGCCGATGACGCCGCCGCCCACCACCACCAGCGTGCGGGGCAGGGTGGTGATGTCGAGGATCTCATCCGAGTCGTGCACGCGCGGGTCGCCGAAGGGGTACAGCGGCGGGCGGTAGGGCGTGGAGCCGGTGGCGATGAGGACGGTGCCGGCGGTGAGCTTCGCGACCTCCGCGCCGTCGCGCTTCACGGCGACGGTGTGCGCGTCCAGGAAGGCGCCGGAGCCCTGGAACACCGTCACGCCGTGGCGCTGGAGGTTCTTGTGGATGCGCTCGCGCTCCATCTGCTTCACGCGGCGCTCGCGGAAGAGGAAGTCGGAGACGGTGGCCTCGTGGCGCAGCGTCGCGTCCACGCTGTAGAGGCCGCGCGCCTTGAAGCCGGACAGGTGCAGCGCCGTCTCGCGCAGCGTCTTGGAGGGAAGGGTGCCGGTGTTGGCCGCGGTGCCGCCGAGCACGGGCTCCCGCTCCACCACCGCCACCCGCTTGCCCGCGAGCGAAGCCTGTACCGCGCCCCATTCCCCCGCGGGGCCAGAGCCGATGACCACCAGGTCGAAGTCCGCCATGGGCCGCACCCTAACCCCACCGTGGGGAGCAGGGCAGCGCGAAGTCACGGCCCTGGCCGGGTTCCCCGCGCTGGTCTGGCGCTCAGGCGTCCTCGGACTCGCTGACGGGGCCCGCGGGAGCACGGCCGGTGTAGTGCAGCTTCTCGCGGATCTCCGCGTCGGTGAGGAGCCGGAAGCCGCTCTCCGGGATTCCCTCCAGGGTGATGTCGCCCACGGCCTCCCGGTGGAGCGCCCGGGCGGGCAGCCCCACGGCGCCCAGCATGCGCTTCACCTGGTGGTGACGGCCTTCGGTGAGCGTCACCTCCACCGTGTGCTCGTCGCGCACGCGCACGACGGCGGGGCGGGCGGGGCCGTCGTCCAGCATCATGCCCTGGCGCAGCGGCTCCACCTTCGCGTCGTCCGCGACGCTGAACACCGTGGCCACGTAGCGCTTGGGGAGGTTCGTCTCCGGGGACGTGCAGTGGGCCACCAGCTTGTCGTCGTTGGTGAAGAGCAAGAGGCCCGTGGTGTCCACGTCCAGCCGGCCCACGGCGTGCCAGGTGAAGCGGTTCAGCTCCAGGGGCAGCTGCGGCAGGAGGATCTCGAACACCGTGCCCGTGCGGTGCTGGCGCGCGGTGGAGGTCAGCACGCCCGGGGGCTTGTGGAAGGCCAGCACGTGCGAGGGCACCTCCTTGCGCACCGGCAGCCCGTCCACCTTGATGACGGCGTCGGGCGGCACGGGCGTCAGCGGCGTCGTCGCCACGCGGCCGTTGACGCTCACGCGGCCCGCCTTGATGGCGGCCTCCGCCTCGTCCTGGGGCATGGCGCCCGCGCGGGCGAGCGCTCGGGAGAGCCAGTCCGGCTTCTCCTTGCCCTCCCAGCGGTTGGGGCGTGTCTCTTATACAC
>NZ_RAVW01000298.1 GCF_003611585.1 Corallococcus exercitus
GGGCGGGGGCGTGCAAACCGTTGGACTTCTTCACGTTTCTTCATCCCCGGCGCCTTGCACGGCCGGCCGGGGGGCGGACAGACTGTGAAGGCAGACCCAATCGTCCCGCCGTGCGTTCGTAGTGGGTCTTCGAGGCGTCTTCGTTCAAGGAGTGTCCCGATGCGGATGAGGCGATGGAACGTGGTTCTCGCGGCGCTGGCCCTGTCGGCCTCGGCGTGTGCTTCCGCGTCGCGGGAGCCGGAGGCCCCGGCCGGGCAGGACCTGGCGGCCGCGGAGGCGGAGGTGGCCCAGGCGGTGGCGGAGGGCTCGGATGACGTGGTGTCCGGCGCCATCGTGGTGGACTTCAAGGACGGCACCACGAAGGAACAGTTCGACGCCTGGGAGCAGGAGTGGGGCGTGGACCTGGAGTTCAACTCCCTGGAGGGTCCTCAAACGGGCGTCACGCTGGCGGTGGGCGTGGACGACGTGGAGGACGTGCTCCAGCGCGTCCGCCAGAACCCGGCGGTGGAGTCCGCCGAGCCGCTGATGCAGGTGCGCACCAGCTACACGCCGAACGACCCCCAGTACGAAGCCCAGTGGAACCTCCGGATGATCGACATGCCGAAGGCCTGGGACGGCAACCGGGGCAAGGGCGTGGTGGTGGCGGTCATCGACACGGGCATCGCCTACGAGGACCACGACGACTTCAAGCAGGTGCCGGACCTCAAGGGCGTGTCGTTCGTGAAGGGCTATGACTTCGTCAACGACGACGAGCACGCCAACGACGACCACGGCCACGGCACGCACGTGGCGGGCACCATCGCGCAGGCCACGAACAACGGCGAGGGCGTGGCGGGCGTGGCGTTCGACGCGACGCTGATGCCCCTCAAGGTGCTGAACCACTTCGGCAGCGGCACCTCCGCGGACATCGCGGACGCCATCCGCTTCGCGGCGGACCACGACGCGAAGGTCATCAACATGTCGCTGGGCGGGGGCCTGTACTCGCAGGTCATGGCCAGCGCGGTGGAGTACGCGCGCAAGAAGGGCGTCACCGTGGTGGCCGCGGCGGGCAACACCGGGCGTGGCCGGGTGGAGTTCCCCGCGGCGTACCCCGGCGCGGTGGCGGTGAGCGCGGTGGGCCCGTCCGGCACGCGCGCGCCGTACTCGTCCTACGGCAAGGAACTGGACATCGCGGCGCCCGGTGGTGACAAGCGCCAGGGCGACTCCGGCGGCATCCTGCAGAACACCATCGACCCGCGCGACCCGTCGCGCTCCATCTACGCCTGGTACCAGGGCACCAGCATGGCCGCCCCGCACGTGGCCGCCGTCGCCGCCATGCTCTACGGCGCGGGCGCCACCACGCCGGACGAGGTGGAGCAGGCGCTCTACGCCGGCGCGAAGGCGACGGAGAACCAGGCCTGGTCGGAGGAGTACGGCCACGGCGTCCTCAACGCCAGCGCGTCGCTGCAGGCCTTCAACAAGGGCGCTTCTCCCCACTGGCAGCCGCTGGCCTGGGCCGCGGCGCTGCTCGCGCTGGTGCTGCTCACGTTGCGCGGCCGCGAGCGCCCGGGCTACCTCAACGTGTTCTTCCGCCCGGCGTTCCTCGTGCCGCTGGTCCTCTCCACGGTGGGCTTCTTCTTCCTGCGCACCTGGTTCGCGGGCGCGGCGGGCACGGCCCAGGACGTGGTGAGCGTGGCGTCGCTGCCCATCCCGGACTGGCAGCGCATCATCTTCGGCCGCGGCACGGTGAACCCGCTGTTCTACAGCGCGCTCATCCCCCTGGGGCTGTCGCTGCTGGCCATCCCGTGGCGCGGCTTCCGGCCGGCGGTGGGCGGCCTGGCGCTGGGCTTCGCGGGCTTCCTGGCCTACGCGGCGTGGGCGGGCGCTCCGGCGCTGGCGTGGATGCCCTTCACCTTCCTGGCGAAGCCGTGGCTGGGCTTCAACACGGTGGTGTGCCTCGTCATCGCTCGCGCGATGCTCAAGCGGGAGGACGCGTGAAGCTCTCCGGCACGGTGCAGTACCAGGACCTGGAGGGCGGCGTGTGGGTCCTGAAGGCCGACGACGGCCGGACGTACCAGCTGGCGGGCGGCGACCGGAAGATCAAGAAGGACGGTCAGCGCATCTCCGCCGAGGGCAACATCCAACGCGACACCGTCACCGCCGCCATGGTGGGGCCGGTGTTTCACGTCACCTCGTACAAGGCGGACTGAAGAGGCGCCCGGGGTGAGCGTCCCTCGAGGGCCTCACCCCGCGAGGGCCCGCCGCGCGGACTGCCGCTCCGTCACGGCCTTCTGGAGGTGGCGGGCCAGGCGGGAGATGCCCACGTCGATCTGCTCCGGCGTGAGGTAGCTGCACGACAGCCGCAGCTCGTGCTCGCCGCCTTCGCCCAGGTAGAAGTAGCGCATGGGCGTCCAGAGGACCTGGAAGTCGCGCGCGGACTCCTCCAGCAGCGCCTCGTCCACTTCGATGGGCAGCTTCATGACGAGGAAGAAGCCCCCGTCCGGCACGTTCCACGTCACGTCGCGCGCCCAGGCCTCGCTCCTGGGGAAGGAGCGCGCCAGCGCCTGGAGCGTCGCGTCCATGTTGTTCTTGTAGAAGCGGATGGCCTCCTGGTTCGCCTCCAGCAGCCCGCCGTCGTTCAGCACCAGCATGCCGCCGACGATGGCCTGGCACAGCGATGACGTGTTCACGGTCAGCAGGCTCTTGATCTTGGAGAACTCGTCCGCGAGCAGGTGCGTCGTGCCGTCCGTGCCGGTGACGCGTTGATCCACCACGGCGTAGCCCAGGCGCAGGCCGGGGAACGCGGACTTGGAGAACGAGCCCAGGTAGATGACCTGCTGGCGCGTATCCATCGCCTTGAGGGTGGGCTTGCGCGCGCCCTCGCGCGAGAAGAAGCCGTAGGGGTTGTCCTCCAGGATGAGGAACTGCTCGCGCGCGGCGAGGTCCAGCAGGCGCTGGCGTGACGCCTCCGGGAGGCTGCGTCCGGACGGGTTGGCGAAGTCCGCGACGAGGTAGAGCGCGCGGGGCCGCTTGCCCTCCGCGCGCAGGGCCAGGACCTTCGCCTCGAGCGCGTCCAGGTCCAGCCCGTCCTCACGCTCCGGCACCGCGGCGACCGCGATGTCCAGCAGCCGCGCCGCGCCGGTGATGCCGATGTAGCAGGGCATGCCCACCAGCAGCACGTCCTCCGGCTGGGAGAACAGCGCGCGCAGGGAGAGGAACATGCCCTCCTGGCAACCGACGGTGACGACGATGGACTCCGGCGCCACGCGGATGCCCTCGTCCTTCTCCAGCATCCGCGCGAGCAGCTCTCCAATGTGGCCGTTGGTCCGGCCGTACTGGAACAGGAGGCTGGTGATCTTCGCCTCGCTGAGGCCCCGCTCCTCGCGCAGGTAGCGCTGGTAGGCGTCCAGGTACGTGGCGATCTGCCGGGAGTCGTAGAACTTCTCGTTCGGCCTGCCGGGCGCGAAGGAGATGGCTTCCGGGAAGCGGAGCGCGATCTCGTTCAGGAAGTTCATCACGTCCAGGAGCGGATCGGTCAGCGAAGCGTGCAGCAGATCAGGCGTCAGCATGGCGGACGTGGAAGATAGGAAATCCCGGCCCACCCGTGCCAGGGCCCCCCCTGGGAATCGCCTCCGTCCAGCCCTCAGCGGAGGGGCTTGCCCTTGCCGGGGGCATCCTTCTCCGACTGCCGGAGCCGCTCCTCCTCGTAGGCCTCCATGGGCACCTCGCCCTTGCGCACGGCGTCGCGAAGCTGTCGCAGGGCCTTGCGCTCGGCCTGCAGCGCTGGATCCGCGTCCTTGCCCAGCGGCTCCACCGGGTGCTGGACGTCGTAGACGCTCAGGGACACGCCGCGCCCATCCACCAGTCCCAAGGTCACCAGGGACAGCGTGGCCGCCACCACCCAGGGCAGCAGCTGCAGCGCGAAGAGGGGCACGGGCTTCGTGGCGCGCACCGCCTCTTCATCGGGCATCGTTCCGCGTCCCCAGACCGCGGGGAAGTGCCGGGACGCGGCGCGCAGGCCCAGCAGCCCCGTCCATCCCACGAGCGCCAGCCCCAGCACGGCGCGCCAGTCCGTCACGTCGTCCGTCGCCCCGTCCTTCGCGAGCCCCGAGTGCGTGGCGACGAGGAATAGCACCGACGACACGATGTTGTTGGCCGCGTGCGCCGCGATGCCCGGCCACAGCGAGCCGGTGCGCAGGAAGAGCCAGCCGAACAGCAGCCCCAGCTCCGCTCGCGCGAGGAAGCCCACCGGATCCAGGTGGAACGCGCTGAACACCACCGACGTGATGATCAGCGCGCGCCACGGCGAGGCCGGAGCCGGCGGTGTCAGGGAGCGCTGGAAGAGGCCGCGGAAGAAGAACTCCTCGCACAGCGGCGCGGCCACGGACACGCCGCCCAGCAGCAGCGCCAGCTCCACGGGCGTCTGGCCCTCGAAGAGGCGCGAGGCGTCGAACAGCTCGCGCAGCCATGCGGGGGCCACCCGCTGCGCGAGGAACTGCACGGGCACCACTACGGCGAAGAAGTTGGCCACGCCCAGCAGGAAGCCGAACAGCGCGGCGGGGCCCAGGAACGGAGTGAGGCCCACGTACGCGGCGGGCCGGTACCCCGAGCGGCGCAGCATGATCCACGCGAGGCCCAGGAAGAGGAAGGCCTCCGTGAACCACACGCCGAAGGCGGGGTTGAGCAGCTGGGTCAGTGCCCCCAGCGTTACGAAGAGGCCGAAGGCCAGGGCCGCGGCGAGCGCGGGGTGGGGCGGCGACAGCGGCGCGGGGCTCTCCGCCGGCCGCGGGTCGCTGGAAGGGGAGGCTTCATCCACCGTGTCGTCTCCTGCCCCCCCTTCCGCCAGGCGGAAGAGGGGTGGGGTGCCGCGTTCGCTTCGAGGCGCTGACGGAGCTGCTCAGGCCCGGTGGAGATAGCCGCGGATTTGCTCCGCGAGCGGGTTCTTTCGGGGCAGCTCCGCCGCCGCGGCCGGGTCTCCCAGCCGCAGCTTCTTGTCCTCTTCCACGAGGATGCGCTGATCCAACAGGTACTCCACCGCGTTCTCCAGCGTCGTCTTCGCCAGCGACTCGGCGGCGGTGATGCGCCCGGCGTTGTACTCGAGGCGCCCGGTCTCCAGCGCCAGCTTGACGAACGTCTTGCGGTCGGTGGCCACGCCCGCGGCCACGTCCGGCAACGTCATGGCGGTCAGCAGGTAGGCCTCCAGGAAGTCGCGCAGCAGGTCCGCGAGGAACTCCAGGTCCGGCTGCGCGTGGGCCTCCGGCGCGCGCGTGAGCATGTCGCCCTCGTGGATGACCAGGCCCATGCGCACGAGCTGCTCCACGCACTCGGCGAAGATGGTGTCGAACGACGCGCCCACCCGGTAGATGAACTCCACCTTGAAGAGGCGCGACAGGAACAGCGCGCGCGCCTTCACGGTGTCGTACGGCGCGGGCGTGCCCGCGAGCAGCGCGTTGGCCACCAGGCTGCGCGCGGCCACCAGGTTCATCAGCGTGTTCTTGTAGAAGGACATCTCCGGGCGGCGCGAGTCCTCCACCTGGTAGCTGACCTCGCCACGCGCCTCCTTGGTGCGCACCATCTCGTCGGAGATGAACTCGCGCATCGCGTCCTGGATGGGGCCCAGCGTCTCCGGGTTGCTGGGCGCGTTGGCCAGCTCCTTGGACAGCCGCGCGCCGTCCTCGGAGGCGATGCGGCGCAGGAGGCTGATCCGGTCCGTGAGCTCGCGCTGGGTGAGGCCGCGGCGGCGGTGGGCCAGCAGCGACGCGCTCACCAGCGCGTGCGGCGTGACGGTGGACACCTTGCTGATGCCATACATCACGCGGTTGCCCAGCGCGCGCACCAGGCCCTTCTTCTGCTCGTCCGTCACCGGCTCCTGCGGCGACAGGCCACGCGCCTTCATGAACTCCACCAGCGACAGCGGCTCGTCGAAGGTGAGGTGGATGCGGCCGTAGCGCGCCGCCAGCACCTTGGGCGCGCTCAAGAGCGCCTTCAGGTCCTCCGGCTTCTTCTCCCCGCCGGCCAGCTCCTTGGAGTAGCTGCCGGACTCCACGACCTTCTCGTAGTCGATGGAGACGGGCACGAAGTAGAGGTCGTTGCGCGCACCGTCCAGCACCGCCTCCACCTGCCACGTGAGCATGCCCAGCTTGGGCGTGAGCAGCTTGCCCGTGCGCGAGCGGCCACCCTCGGGGAAGAACTCCTGGTGGATGCCGTCGTGCACCAGCTTCTTGATGTACGCCTTGAAGGACGCGGCGTAGACCTTGTCGCCCTTGAACGACCGGCGCAGGAAGAACGCGCCGCAGCGGCGGAACAGCGGGCCCAGGGGCCAGAAGGACAGGTTCGCGCCCGCGGCGACCAGCGGCGCGGTGTAGCCCCGGTTCCAGAGCACCCAGCTCATCACCAGGTAGTCCACGTGGCTCTTGTGGCTGGGGCAGAGCACCACCGGCGCCTTGCCCGCGGCCTTGAGCGCGCGGTGCAGGCCCGCCTCATCCACGCCGATGCCGTCGTAGATGCGGTTGAACACCCACTCCAGCATCGGCGCGATGAGCGCCAGCACGGACGGGTTGGGCCTGGACGCGATGGCCTCCAGGTTGCGCTTCGCCTCGCGCTGCACGCTCGCGGGCCTGCGGCCGGTGGCGGCGGCGTGCTCGTCCAGCACCTTGCGCAGCTGCCGGTCGCGCAGCGTCTCCTCGATGAGCCGGTCCGTCGGCTTCTGCGGCGGGCCGAACACCGCGCGCGTCTCACGCGCCAGGTACACGTGCAGCGTGCTGCGCACCTTGCGCGCCAGCACCTCGTCGCTGACGCCCGGGTTCTCCTCGATGAAGCGGCGCAGGTCGATGGGCTCCCCCACGCGGAACTGCGCGCGCTTGTAGTTGCGGAAGAAGGCCACCATGGAGTGCACGAAGCCCGGCGCCTCGGGGCTTCCGAACACCACGTCGCGCCAGCCCGGCTTGAGCTTCGCGGCGCGCTTCTCCCAGACGAACAGCTCCGGCACCAGGAACACCGGCCGCTCGGAGCCGCGCGCCAGCCGGACCAGCTCGGGGAAGGGATCCTCGCGCGTCTCCTTGCCGGACGCGTGCAGGAGCGCCGTGCGGCGCAGGAACACCAGGCCGCTGCCGCCCTGCTCGCGGGCGTAGCGGAAGCGCTCCTCCACCGCGCCGCCCTGCGCCGTCTGGCGCCAGGGCTTGGTGAACCACGGACGCAGGTTCACCACCGCGCGGATGGGCGGCATGGCCCGGCGGACCATGGCCCACGCGATGTAGAGGAAGTTGATCCACGCGGTGGTGCGCATGACGTGCACCACGAAGCCCCGAGCGCTGAGCGCGCGCAGCTCATTCTCGGCCTCGGGGGGGAAATGCACCCCGTCGAAGTACCGTGCCCCGAGCACCCGGGACATGGGACCGAATTCCTCCTTCAAGGCCTCTCCTTGCGTCGCGGCGTGCGCCAGCGCGGTGTCCATCGCAGCCCCCCAGGCTACATGTTTTCCGGCGTCGGGATGCCCAGCAAGGTGAGCCCCGCCGCCAGCGTGATTCGCGTTGCGTCCGTGAGCGCCAACCGGGCCGCGCGCATCGCGTCATTCCCCTCCACGAGGATGCGCTTGTCGCGGTCCTTGTTACCGGCCGTGTAGTAGCGGCTGTACGCCGCTGCCACGTCCAAAAGCAGCCGCGCCACGAGGCTGGGCTCGTACTGCTCCGCCGCCGCCTTCACCGTGTCCGGCAGCCGCATCAGCTCGCGCACCAGGGCCTGCTCCTCCGGGAGCGTGAGTAGCGACGGGTCGTACGCCGTGGGCACGCCGCCGCCCTTGCGCAGCACGTTCGCGCTCCGGGCGTGCGCGTACTGGAGATAGGGCCCCGTGTGCCCCTCCAGGCTCGTCACCTCGTCCCAGTCGAACGTGTAGTCGCTGGCGCGGTTGTGCTTCAGGTCGCCGAAGACGATGGCGCCCAGGCCGATCTGCTCCGACAGCGCGTCCGCGTCCGTCGTCTCCAGGTTGCCCTGCGCGACGTTCTCCTTCACGCGCTGGAGCACGCGCTCCTTCGCCTCGTCCAGGACCTGATCCAGCTCCACCACCTGGCCCTTGCGCGTGCTCATGCCGTGGATGCGGCCGAACGGCACGTGCACGCACTTATCCGCCCACGGCTGGCCCATCTCCTTCAGGGTGCGGAACACCTGGCGGAAGTGCAGCGCCTGGTCCTGCGCGACGACATAGAGCGACTTGTCGAAGTTGAAGCGCGCGTAGCGGTCCTCGGCGGCGGCCAGGTCGCGCGTGGCGTAGAGCGTGCTGCCGTCGTTCTTCTTGAGGAGCACGGGCGGCTCGCCGTCCGCGTAGGGCATGTCCACGATGATGGCGCCCTGGGACTCCTTCGTGCCGGGCTTCTTCGCGATCTGATCAATGACCGCGTCCATCTTGCCCTGGTAGCGGCTCTCACCCTCGATGTGCTCGAAGTCGATGCCCATGCGCGCGTAGACGCGCTTGAAGCCCTTGAGGCTCGTCTCCCGGAACTGGTTCCAGAGCTTCATCGCATCCGGCTCGTTGGCCTCCATGCGGCGGAAGAACTCGCGGGCCTTCTCGTCGAAGGCGGGGTCCTCGCCCGCGCGCTTGTTGGCCTGGACGTACACCTGGACCAGGTGCGCCATGTCGTCGATGCGCGCCGGGTCGCCGTACTCCTGGAAGCCCACGGCCACCAGGCCGAACTGCTTGCCCCAGTCACCCAGGTAGTTGATGCCCTCCACGCGCCAGCCCAGCGCGCGGTACAGGTTCGCGATGCAGTGGCCCAGGAACGTGGTGCGGATGTGGTGGAAGCCAATGGGCTTGGCGATGTTGGGCGACGAGTAGTCGATGACCACCGTCTTGCCCTTGCCGTCCTCCGCGTCGCTGCCGTACGCCACGCCGGCCAGACGCACGCCGTCGATGACCTCCTGGGTGAAGGGGAGGGGAAGGAAGCGCGCGTTGACGTACGGGCCCACAGCCTTCACCTCCAGGCCCGGGACCTGGAGCGTCTGCGCGAGCTGCGCGGCGATGGCGGGAGGCGCCTTCTTCTGCGCCTTGGCGAGGGGGAAGGTGGCGAAGCTCAGGTCGCCGTGCGCGGGGTCCGCGGGCTTGACCTGGGGCTCGATGTCGGCGGCGGGGACACCCAGGGCCCCGGCCAGGGCCTGGGCGAACGCTGCGCGGTAGCGGCTATAGACGGAAGTGCTCATGGACCGCGCGGATACTACCCAAGGCGGGGCGCCTTCCAGCCACCTCTTCTGTGGGGAAGGCGCCGGAGCGTCTTTCAGGTCACGGCGGGGCCGCGGCTCTTGGGACGGACCACCGAGGCCACGGTGTCCAGCAGCTTGGGCAGCTTCAGCGGCTTCTCGAAGTACCCGTCGATGCGGTCCGGGCCTTCACCCGAGGTGAGGGACGCAACGTCGCTCGCGCCGGAGATGATGTAGACGACCACGTCCGCCAGCGACTCCGTGGTGCGGATGTAGTGGAGCACGGAGCGTCCGTCCTCCCCCGACAGCCGCAGGTCCAGCAGCACCATGGCCGGCCGGATGTGGGACAGGATGGAGCGAGCCTCGGCGGCGCCGGACGTGGCCATGACCCGGTAGCCCTCCTGCTCCAGCACCTGTTCCAGCACCTCGCGGCAGTCCACGTCGTCCTCCACCAGGAGGATGCCGCCCGCCTTGGGCGCGGCCTGGTTCACGTCCGGGGCGCTCACGGCGCTCGCGAACAGGGGCAGGACCATCTGGAACGTGCTGCCCTCGCCCAGCACGCTGGATGCGTCCACGCGGCCGCCGTGCAGCGCGACGATCTTCGCGACGAGCGGCAGGCCCAGGCCCGCGCCCGGCGGACGAGGCATGCCCGGCTGCGCGCGGTAGAACGAGTCGAAGACGTGCTCCAGCGCCTCGGCCGTCATGCCCTGGCCGGAGTCCTTCACGGTGAGGATGCCCAGGCCCTCGCTGGACGACACGCTCACCTCGACGACGTCGTCCGTCTCGCTGTGGTGGATGCCGTTCTCCACGAGGTTGTGGATGGCCTCGGAGATGCGCTCGCGGTCGCCGCGGACGAACACCTCCGGGCAGGGGGGAATGACGACGCGCACGCGGCTGTGCTCCGCGACGGCGCCCAGCCCCCGCACCACCTCTTCCGCCACGGCCTTGAGGCCGAAGGGGCGCTGGTTGAGCTGCATCTTCCCGGACGACAGCCGGGACATCAGCACCAGGTCGTTCACCTGCTGCAGCAGCCGGTCCGCGTTGCGGTCGCAGATCTGCACCGCGCGGCGCTGGCCGTCCGTCAGCGCGCCCAGCTTCTCCCGGCCCAGCATGGCCAGGTAGGCCTTGATGGTGGTGAGCGGGTTCTTCAAGTCATGGGACACGTTGCCGAGCAGCTCCTCGCGGTTCTGCTCCAGGCTCTTGAGGCCCGCGATGGCCGTCTGCAGGTCCTTGTTGCGCCGGGCGCTGTCGTCGCGCAGCCGGGCCACCTCGTAGGCGGCGGTGAGCTGCGACGCCAGCGACTGCATCAGGACATCGGACGCCTTCCTTCGCGCGCCCAGCACCACCAGCACGCCCGTCACGCCCTGCGGTCCTTCCAGGGGCACGGCGACGGTGTCGTCCTCGCGCAGGAGCACCTTGTCGGTGAAGCACCGGCCCACCACGCCCTCGCCCGGGACGGCGGCGGTGACGCGCTCGTCGTAGCGTCCGCGCACGTGCTCCACGTGCAGCTGGTTGCGCGACGGGAAGTGGCGCGCGACGTAGCAGACCTTCGGCTTGAGCAGCGTGTGGAGTGTCTGCAGCTGCGCGCGCAGGGCCTCGGTGGGGCCCGCGTTGTCGGTGAGCTGCCGGCCCATCTCCAGCAACGCCTGGGCGGCGGTGTCGGTGTCCACGGGCGGAGGCGGCTTGGCCGTCCGCTTCGGGGGAGCCTTCTTCGCGGTGGTGGCGGGGCGCAGCTGGACCACCTCTGCGAGCTGCGGACCCTTCTTCTTCGATGGCACGCGTGAATCCTGCTTCATGTCACGCGTGGGAGGGAACCTCACCAGAGCCCGGCGCCTTCCACCAACGCCGAGCGTGTCAGGTGTCCGACAGCCCCCAGCCCCGGCGGCCGGGGCCTACATCCCAGGGCAGCTCGTGCGCCTGCTCACGGCCGGCGCTGGATGCGGCCGTCCTTGTCCAGGCTGTAGGGCTCCACGAGGGCGGCCTGCACCTTCTCCTGGTAGCCCTGCACGCCGAAGCCGCTCTCCGCCAGGGCCGCCAGCGCCACGGTCTGCACGCGGCGCGCGGTGTCCTCGTTGGTGAGCAGCTGGAGAAGGGGCTCGCGCGCCGGCTCGTACTTCAGGGGCCCCAGGACGTTGATGGCCGCGATCTTCACGTCGTCGGACATGTCCTCCAGGAAGGGGAGGACGGCCGGCGCCACGCGCGGGTCCTGCTTGCCCAGCACGTGGTGCAGCAGCACGACCTTCTTCTCCGGGTCGCGCGTGTAGCGGGAGGACAGGTGCTGGAAGGTGTCGGTGATGACGCCCATGAGCGCGTCCTCGGAGAGCAGCTCCTGGAGGATGCGCAGCGCCCAGGACGTGGCCTGGTCACTCGTCTTGAGGAAGGCGCTCACCGGCGCGACGGCGTCCTGGCCGAAGTGCTTGATGAGCTCGAAGGTGTGCTCCTTCTCGTCCGCGTCGGTGGTGAGCGGGTCCACGGTGATGGTGAACCGGCTGAGCAGCACCGTGACGGCCTCGGGGTACTTCATCTCCCCCAGCTGCTGCAGGGCCTTCTGCCGCGTGGACGGCTCCCCGTACTTCTGGGTCACCTTGGACTTGAGCTTGAGGGCTTTTTCGGGGCCCGAGCCGCCCGTGAGGAAATCGAAGAGACCCATAGGTACGTACCCGCTCCGGATTCGGAAGGTGGAGGCGCCATGTAGGACGGTGCGCCTTCCAGGACAAGAGGCAAGACGACTACAACGACAGCTCCCGGCGCACGTCGCCCCGGTAGGCCCGCGCCAGCGTCTCCGCGGCGGCCCGGACCTCGTCCGTGGCCTCCTCGGGGACCTTCACCTGGAGCAGCAGGTACATGTCGCCCGGGGTCCCTCCCCGGAGCGACGGGACGCCACGTCCCTTGAGCCGCATCTTCCGGCCGGACTGCGAACCCGCCGGGACCTTCAGGGTGACTTCACCCTGGAACGTGGGCACGCGCACCTCGCCGCCCAGGAGCGCCTCGGACACCGTCACCGGCAGATCCAGGTAGAGGTCGTCACCCTCGCGGCGGACCAGCGGGTGCTCGGCCACCTCCGTCTCGATGTAGAGGTCCCCCGGAGGCCCCCCCTGGAT